>QKFK01000261.1 GCA_003252195.1 Rhodospirillales bacterium | reverse complement strand
TCAGAGAAGCCTCAACACACCGCCATACACCACATGAGCTAATTGACACTAGATATGAAAAACTAAAAACCTTAAAAGATAAATATATCGCCATAGCAGATGAGCATTATATCTTTAATACTAACCCAGAATATCTAGATAAGACAGCTTAAACAGAACCGTATTCATTTAGCATAATCTTTAACTTAATTGTAGAATATATGGTTGTTACAAATCTCTTGATACGCACCCAAGGGCTAACATAGAGCTCTGCAGCTTTGTCTGCATTCTTTTCGACCCCAAGACCTTTTTCATACATATTAGATAGTCTTATGTTCCTACCAACGTTTGTTTTTTCATCCATACTATCCAAATACTTATATGCCTTTTTATAATCCTGTGCATCATAATACAACAATCCTAAATAATATTTTGCCTTCTCAAGACATACACCGTGGTACCTAGAGTTCACACGAGGCGTATTAATTGCTTTAAGAAAATTTTTCTCAGCTTCTTTATCATCATTTTTAACAAAATCATCATTAACATAAATATTAAGACCTAGATATATTTCACCTAACGCTGAGTAACTGCAAATATCTCCATTAGACGCACCAATTTTCAGCCATTTAATAGCTTCTGGAATATTTCTTTCTGTCATACGACCTAACAAATATTCATTTGCAATAATATATTCTGTAAGATCTTCATTACCACCTTCTTCATAATCTTTCAGTATGTATTCAAACGCTTTTTTCTTATCGCCTTTTTTAAAGTAATAATAAGTGGACATTCTTAATTTACCTGTACATTTAGGATTATCTACATACATGTCCAAATATTCTTTTGATTTGGCAAAGTCTTTTGCAACACCTTTACCGTCAACATATATGGCCATCATCCTTGATTGAGCCAGACAAACACCAGCTTTGGCATCTTTTTCCATCTCTGCAATTGAAGGTAATTGTGCCATTGCAACATTTGAAAAAAGACAACACAATATAGCTAAAATATATTTTTTCATATAAAACACTCCACACATTACACGCACCAGAAGATATCACAAATAACTTATTAAATTCAAGCTAATAGAAACAGCAATATTAGACAAAAACAGATAGACAAAAACCAATGATAGTGATAAAATGCACATATATTGATTAATGGAGCAATGCTATGGATAAGAAAAAAGTTGCAAAAGCTAGTGCTAGAATTGGAGCAAAGAGCATTATTAAAAGTGCTATGTTTGCCTCATGGGTAGCAAAAACAGGTCTTACCGTAACTCATAACGTATTAGGCGGTGCAGCATCTCTAACAAATTCTCTCATGGGTGGCACATCTTTAAGCACACCAGCTTTAAACCTTGCTCAAAAGGCTGAAAAATGGGGATTTAGCAAATTAGATACAGGACTTGCTAAATTGTATCAAAAAGCCAATAAAATTCGCTAATACTAGCCATGCAAGAAATTGAAGCATTTGAAGTTATCTTTACCGAAGAAAATATTTTAATATTCTCATTGCCTTTTCGTGATGGCAAAGCTGAAAGACCTATAATCTTATATGATGGTGGTGAGCACGCCATGCTTTACAGAGCAAGCGGTGATGTTTTAGGTTTAAATCACTTACCAGATGAAGCCAAACCAATCTTATCTAGCTCTAAATATGCTTACGTGCTAGAAGTTGACTATGATAATGAAACAATCATTAGCGACTACCAAGCACCGATTAAAATTGTAAAACAAATCCCACTGTCAGAAAAGACTGCTGAACTAAAATACAGCAACATTGAATAATAATCTACCACACAGCTAGAACCTAAAGCGCCACGCATTCTGTTTCTAGCAATAAGCGATTACTCTTTAATAAAACCACCTGCTTGCAACCCCCACAGTTTAGCATAGGTTCCACCATGTTTTTTCAGCTCGTTATGAGTACCAACCTCTACTATTTTTCCTCGCTCCATAACCACTATTTTATCCATATTACGCAAGGTAGACAAGCGGTGAGCAATGGCAATCACTGTCTTATTCCTCATTGCCTCTGATATTGCTTTTTGAATATGAGTTTCTGCTTCAGAATCAAGGGCAGATGTGGCCTCATCTAGAGCTAATATTGGAGCGTCTTTTAATATTGCCCTCGCTATTACAATTCTCTGCCTCTCTCCGCCAGATAAGATAACGCCTCTTTCCCCAACCTTTGCATCATATTTATCATTTAGGTTCATAATAAAATCATGCGCATAAGCTTTTTTAGAAGCCTCTATAACCTCTTCATCAGTTGCATCTGGTCTGGCATAGCGAATATTATCCATAATTGAGCGATTAAACAAACTTGGGTCTTGAGGAATAACAGCTATATTGCGACGCAAACTTTCTTGGCTAACAGCAGATATATCCTGACCATCTATACTAATAACACCTGAGTTTATATCATAATATCTTGACAACAGCTTAAACAAAGTAGTCTTGCCAGAACCTGTTTTACCAACCAGCCCCACCTTTTCACCAGCCTCAATAATTAAGCTAAAATCATTAAATAGAGCCTTTTCTTTTTTATATTTGAAAGATATATTTTTACACTCAATCTTAGCATTCCTAACATCCAAATCTTTTGCGTTTTCTTTATCAACCACACCATGAGGAACAAATAAAAACTCAATTGCATCTTTCATAGATCCAATATGTTTTTGTAACATTATAACTACAGATGACATGCTTTCCATTTTTATAGTAAGCATAGAGAACAAAGACACTACCAAAACAAAATCACCTGCCGATATTTCTTTTAACGACCAAAAATATGTAGCTATAGAATAAAAAATTATATTACTTACTGCTGTGTATATATTTTGGTAGAAACGAGCCATACCAAACACCATAGTTTCACCTTTGTCAGCTTTTATTCTATCATTAAGCTTTTTTATATGCTCTTTTTTCTCATAATCAAACGAAGCAAAACCCTTAACTGCAATCGCATTGTTAAAACTATCGACAACTTGAGCGTTTGTCTCCGCACTCGCCTTAGAAAAAGCCTTTGTGCAAACCTGTCCTTTTTTTGATGTAAAATAGCTAATAAGCAAGCACAAAACCACCCAAAGCAAACAAACCAGAGCCAAATATACATTAACCCCTAATATCATAAACAAAGTCACAGATGTTGCTATCAAAGGAGCTAACAAACTAAAATTAACCGCCCAATATATCCCAGCGCATGAATTTACTAACTTTTCAACTCGTGAAATTATCCTACCTGACATTTCTTCTATAAAAAATGCCACAGAATGTCCGTGGGTATATTCAAAAACATCCTCTTCAATTCTAGCAACAAAGTTAGGCAGATTTATAGCCTCAATATACATGTAAGCAAGCCTAAAAACAGCAGGAAGAACACTCATTATGGCGAACATTATAATGTAATATTTTAAATCATTATAAGCCTGAGTGTCATATTTATCTTTATCATGTGAGGAAATATAGTCTATTATTTTAGATGAATAAAATATTGCCAAACGCAACGCAACATCACCAATAGCAGTCACCAATACTACAGCAATAAAAAACCATTTGAATTTTTTAACATACGAAAAATAAAACTTAAATGGTGTTATTCCAACAAAATCAGTCATCTACTATTCCAATCCACCACATTAACAGAAACTCAACAATATGTATAAGTATGTATTTTATAGCCTCTGGGCTCATTATACTATCATTTTCCACTTGCCACAGTTCAATTGCTAGCTTCAATGTGTTTTTGGTCACATAATGTGGGATTCTTAGGTGTGTTGTTAGTGAAGAATGCACATATATTAGCATGATTTAAGCTATTACATATTAGCATATACCCCTCAAATCCGCATATAAGCTATGTGATAGCAACCAACTTCTTCCATGTATGTTTATATTTATAGCATATATTTCTAATGTGAGGTCTTTAATTCTTGTCTAATTTTCTCCGCAGTAATACAATATAGTTCAACTAGGGCGATATGTGCAACGTAAGGAGATGGTGATGAGTAGGTTTATTGTATGCACGCTGTTTTTTTGTTTTCTCTCTTTCACGGCATCATCTGAAAAACTGGTTTTTTCAGACTATCCATTCCCAACAGGACCAGCAATAGTAAATGGAAAAAAGATTATAAAATCTAGAAATTCAGAAAAGTTAACGTTTGAAGAAGCTCAAAAAGAAGCTGTGATAACTGAAGAAACTGGTAAACTACCTAAAAAGTATGGTTCTTCTGATAGTAAAACAGGTAATGAGCAAAAAGCTTCATCAAATCAGACTAGCAACATAAAAGCAAACAATGCAATGATAGTAAAACAAGCAGATGCCAAACAAAAAATTGCATTTCACCAAAACAAAAAGAAGTCTAATGAAATTAAAAATATTATCCTCAAACAAAAACTCATATCTCACAAAAGAGGCTAGCATTATGAAAAGATTTTTGTTTTGTGCGTTTATATTGCTTTCAGCAGTTTCTATTGCTAATGCAGATGAACTTAATCTGCAAAATATAATAAAAGAAGGTGATTATAATACAGAAGAAAAAACATTTCAGAACCTGACAGAAGAACAGCTTGATAAAGAATTAAAAAATGAAATAGCATTTAATAGTATGCCTAATTATTTGAATGAGCTTTTTATAAAGGTTGTTAAGCACAATCCAAATCCTGTTTTAACGAAAAAACTATTATCTGCAGGAGCCGATGTGAACTATAAGAATAAATATAAAGATATTCCACTTGTTTCTGCAATTCAGTACAATGAGAACCCTGAAATAGTTAAGCTATTGATTAAAGCTGGTTCAAACATTAACAACAAGAACGAATTTGGTAGAAGTGCAATTTTTTATTCTGAAACAGTAGACGTTGCATCGGATTTAGTCAAGGCAGGAGCGGATGTTAATATAAAAAACGATTATGGTGAAACACCTCTTATGCGTGCATTGAATCACAAGCATTTAGACATCGCCCGATATTTAATTGACGCAGGGGCTAATGTAAAAATTAGCGATAACAGGCGTAATACAGCGTTAGTATATTTAACAAGCCGTGGAATTGATGCTCCTGATATTGTACAAAAGATGATTGATGGTGGTATTGATGTTAATAAAGCAGAATGTGAAAAACCTTTAGACTTTGCTATTAGGCGCAATCTAAAAGAGACAGAAAAACTTTTGCTTAAAGCTGGAGCAAAAGTCAGAGAACCAGGCTCATACTGCCCTGGAGGTTGGGTTAATATTACAAAGAAATCAACCATATTTAGCACTATGAAGGAAAAA
>QKFK01000206.1 GCA_003252195.1 Rhodospirillales bacterium | reverse complement strand
GATAGTTAGGGGCTTCTTTTGTGATATCTACGTCATGAACGTGGCTCTCACGCAAGCCAGAATTTGTAATTCTGCGGAATTTTGTTTTTGTATGCATTTCAGCAACATCTGCGCAACCCGTATAACCCATAGATGCCTTTAAGCCACCGATTAATTGGTGAATGATATTATGAACAGAGCCTTTATATGCAACTCTTCCTTCAATGCCTTCTGGAACTAATTTAAGGCTATCTTTAACATCGTCTTGGAAATATCTATCGGCTGATCCCTTTGCCATCGCTCCAAGAGAACCCATGCCACGATATGATTTGTATGAACGTCCTTGGTACAAGAAGATTTCACCAGGGGCTTCATCTGTTCCTGCTAGCATTGAGCCAACCATAACAGTGTTAGCGCCAGCTGCAATTGCTTTTGATAAATCACCAGATGTTTTAATGCCGCCATCTGCGATTAATGGAATGCCAGTGTAACGAATAGCTTGTGAAATTTCATAAATAGCTGAGAATTGAGGAACACCAACACCTGCTACAATACGTGTAGTGCAAATAGAACCAGGGCCGATACCAACCTTAACAGCGTCTGCACCAGCATCAATTAAAGCTTTTGCAGCCTCTGGAGTTGCAATATTACCTGCAATTAATTGAATATTTGGGTAAGCTTTTTTGATTTCAGCAACTGTATCGATAACTCCTCTTGAGTGACCATGAGCAGTATCAACAACAATAACATCGCACTCAGCTTCAATAAGTTTTTCTGCTCTTGATATTCCTTTAGTTCCAACAGATGTTGCGGCAGCCACAATTAGACGTCCTTTTTCATCTTTTGAAGCATCTGGGAACAATGATGCGCGATTGATATCTTTAACAGTAACCAAGCCTGCACATTTATAATCATCATCAACCAACAATAATTTTTCAATTTTATGCTTGTGTAATAATTGTTTGATTTCTTTTTGTGATATATCTGGTTTTGCAGTTATTAAATCATCGCCTTGTGTCATCAGCTCTGAGATAGGGGTTTTTCTATCTGTGGCAAAGCGTACGTCACGGCTAGTGATTATGCCCAATAATTTGCCATCTTCTCTTGATATCACAGGGAAGCCAGAAACATTATGCTTGTTTTTAAGCTTTAAAATATCTGCTAAAGTTTCATCTGGGAACATGGTAATAGGGTCTAAAACCATACCAGCTTCAAATTTCTTAACTTTTCTAACTTCGTCTGCTTGTTGGTCAGGAGTAAAGTTTTTGTGAATAACACCAATACCACCTTGTTGAGCCATAGCAATCGCCATAGAAGATTCTGTAACTGTGTCCATAGCAGATGACATTAAAGGTATGTTAAGCTCAATTTTTTGGGTGAGCTTAGTTTTTACTTTAGCTTGGTTTGGGAGAATTTCTGATTCTCCTGGGACGAGTAATACATCGTCAAAAGTTAATGCATATTCAAACATAGTTAGTTCTCCTGTTGTTTCTTAAATCCTTGGGCAATTAAATAAGTTTCTGGTGAGCCTTTGCGGCTTGCAGGTGGTTTCCAGTGTTTTACTGATGAAAAACATTGTTTCACCTCATTTAATAATTCACCTTCAGCACCGCCTTGAAATACTTTAGCAATAAAAGTTCCTCCCTCTGCTAATACATCTTTGGCAAAGTAAAAAGCCATTTCTACTAGCATCATAATACGTAAGTGGTCAGTTTGTTGGTGACCAGTTGTGTTAGCTGCCATATCGCTCATTACAACATTAGCTTCGCCATTCATTAAATCTTTTAGCATTTGAGGAGCGTCGTCTTCGGTAAAATCTTTTTGTATAGTAATTGCCTCGGCAATTGTATCCATAGGCAAAATATCAAGCCCGATTACTTGACCTTTAGCCTTGTTTAGCATTATTGCAATCTGTGTCCAGCCACCAGGTGCTGCACCTAAATCAATTACATTATCACCAGTTGAAATGAGGTTAAACCTCTCGTGAAGTTCGATTAGTTTGAATGCGGCACGAGAGCGGTAGCCAAGACGTTTGGCCTCAGATACATATGGATCGTTGAGCTGTCTTTGTAGCCATCTAGTCGATGCATTACTTCTGCGTCGTGCTGTTTTAACTTTAACAAATTTTTTGTTAAGCCCTGTATTTGCGCCTAAATTAGTTTTTGCTTTTTTCATGTTTATTAAGTTCCTACTTTAAGCCGTTTTCTTTTTTGTCTTTAGCCATCATTTCTAGTAACATGCCTTCGCGTAATCCTCTATCTGCTACAGTGATCTCGCCAATTGGCCAGAAATCACACAATGCCTCAACAATGGCGCTTCCTGCTAGAGTTAAGTCTGCTCGTGAAGGACCAATACATGGGTGCTTCATTCTTTTAGCGACAGGCATTTTTTTTATTCTATTCTGAATTTTTCTTATATCATCAAAGCTGAGGCTCATGCCATCAACTGCTGAACGGTTGTATCTAGGTAAACCTAAATGCAATGCGCCTAATGTTGTAATTGTTCCAGAAGTGCCTATCATTTGCACATCATGGTTTTTAATGCAAGAGATAATGTTATGTTTGGCGCTAAAATCATCTAAATATGAAGATGTTTTGTCTTTAATCTCATCATATGCTTTATCAGACAAATCTTTTCCTGAAAAAGATTCTGAGATTGTAACAACACCAAAAGGTATTGATATCATTCCAACTAGTGATGCCGTTCCATCATTTGCTATTTCTGCCCATGATATTTCGGTTGAGCCTCCACCGATGTCAAATACAATAGCGTGGTTAATATTACGATTGATTAGAGGAACGCAACCTGCAACGGCTAGTCGAGCTTCTTCTTCTGGTGGAATAATTTCAAGCTTCATTCCTAGTGTTTGCTCAACTTTACTTATAAATTCCTCTCCATTTTTGGCTCTTCTGCAGGCTTCGGTTGCCACATAACGAGAATTTATAGGTTTATAATTGTTGATTTTAGATGCACAAACTCGCAAAGCATCTATGGTTCTGTCCATGGCACTTTCAGATAAGCTTCCTGTGTCGACTAAAGTTTCTCCAAGACGTGTGATGCGGGAGAAAGATTCTATAACTCTAAATGAGTGAGGAGTAGGTGAGGCGACTAAAAAACGACAATTGTTAGTGCCTAAATCTATGGCTGCATAGTGATTATGCCCGCTATTTTGCTTGATGTAGGCATTTTTCTGGTGTGCAAAAGGTTTGTTGCGTCTTTTCTGTGCACACATCACTAATCGTCCTTAAAGCTTTCAAATAAATGGTGCAACCGAATATATGACACAACAATGCTTGTGGCAACTAAATATAATCAATTTTATAATAAAATTTAGGCGGCACCGTAAATTTCGTCACGAACCTGTTTGCGGAGTTCATCAATGCACACAAGTTTGTTGTTTTCTTTGTAATACCAGAAGGTCCAACCATTGCATGCGGATAACCCTTGAACTGCTGCTCCAATTTGGTGGATTGAGCCTGTGGCATTCTCGTGTTTTAATGAGCCGTCTGCTCTTACTAAAGCGCTTACATTGCCTTTTGAATCGTATAATTCTGTACCTGGTGATAGTAAGCCTCTTTCAACCACAGAACCAAATGGAACTCTTGGTAATTGGCGTTTTTCTGTAATATTTACAAAATCCATACCTGCATTTTCTTCTATTGCATCCAAGCGAGCTTGAGCACCTTCGATGTAATCTGTGTTTTGCTCAATGCCAATGTATTTTCTGCCGAGTTTTTTAGCTACTGCGCCAGTTGTGCCTGTGCCAAAGAATGGGTCTAGTACAACATCGCCAGCATTTGTTGATGAAACTAATACTCTATATAGCAAAGCTTCTGGTTTTTGTGTTGGGTGTAGTTTTTTTCCATCGTCACCTTTAAGGCGTTCTCCACCAGTGCAAAGCGGAATATGCCAATCACTACGCATTTGCAAACCTTCATTAAGGCTTTTCATTGCTTCGTAATTGAATGTGTATTTTGATTTTTCGCTTTTTGAGCACCATAAAATAGTTTCGTGAGCGTTAGTAAAACGTGTGCCTCTAAAGTTAGGCATAGGGTTGGTTTTGTTCCAAATAATGTCGTTCAAAATCCAGAAGCCAAGGTCTTGTAAAATATATCCAACTCTAAAAATGTTGTGGTATGAGCCAATTACCCAGATTGAACCTGTGTCTTTTAACACGCGATGAGCCGCTTTTAGCCATTCACGAGTAAAGTCATCATATGATTTTAAGCTTGAAAATCTATCCCAATCTTCATCAACTCCGTCTACTTTGGTGTTATCGGGTCTAATTAAATCACCACCTAGTTGTAAATTATAGGGCGGGTCTGCAAAAATCATATCTACAGAGTTAGCAGGTAAAGCATTCATTTCTTCAATGCAATTTCCATTTATAATAACATTCGTTCTAATGTCTTTATTCATTTTCCACACACACCTTACAATTAAAATATAAGCAAACGAGGCGAGTCGATGCTCTTACTTACTAATATGCGGGAAGAACGTTATTATTGGGTTAATGAAATTAAGATTTTTGTTTAAGCTACGAATTTTTTGATTGGTGCGTATGATTTTCTGTGATGTTCACAGATGCCATATTTTTCTAAGGCCTCTATGTGAATCTTAGTGCCGTATCCAGCGTTTTTATCCCACCCATAATAAGGAAAATCTTGGGCGAGTTCATTCATATGGCGGTCACGACTGACTTTTGCAACTATAGAGGCTAGTGCGATTGATGAGCTTAAGCTGTCCCCTTTGATTATATATTGTGTAGGACAAGGAAATTGTTTTGGGCAGCGATTGCCGTCAATTAAAGCCATATCAGGGGTTTGGGGCAATGCTTCAATAGCTCTGCGCATCGCCGTAAATGTAGCCTGAAGAATATTTAATTCATCAATTTCTTGGGCAGTTGCTATACCAATTCCATAATGTAATCCATGGCCATTTTCTTGTTGAATTATCTCAAACAAAGTTTCTCTTTTTTTATGAGAAAGCTTTTTTGAATCGTTTAATTCTTTGAATAATGACTTTGATATTTTGTCTTCATAAATTATAGCTGCACCAGCATAAACAGGACCAGCCCATGGGCCACGACCTGCTTCGTCAACACCGGCTACAATTCCGGAAAATGAAATTTCGTAATCTAAATTTGGCATGTGGGGATTATGTCATAATGCTATTTTATGTCAATTAACTTGATTGAATTTAATTAAAATCATAGGGGTGATTCTTGAAAAAGTTATTTATCCCCATATATTAAGGTGAGTTTAAAAAATACGGCAATTTTTATTAGTTAATCGTGTTTTTAAATTGATGATAATTATCTCTGTAATCTATTGTAAATACAGAATTAATCTAATTTAACCAAACTTTGACCGCTGGAAGAGAGAAAACTTCTAAAAAAAAAATAAAAATAGTTCATTTTTATGGTGATGTTTGCTATTTTGAGTGATATACAACATCACATAAGGAACAACGAAGTGCGGAGGGCGCACTTTTGAGTTTGTGATTTTCTAAAACAAAAACTTGGAGGTTTTACTAATGGCGGACAACAATAAAGCCGTTACCAAAATGTTAGACGGTAACGAAGCTGCTGCTTCAGTAGCACATCGCTTGAATGAAGTTTGTGTTATTTATCCTATTACCCCTTCATCACCTATGGGTGAATGGGCAGATGCTTGGTCTGCAGTGGGTGCTAAAAACATTTGGGGCGCTGTTCCAACTGTTCAAGAAATGCAATCAGAAGCTGGTGCTGCAGGTGCTTGTCACGGTGCTGTTCAAGCTGGTTCTTTGGTAACCACATTTACAGCAAGTCAAGGCTTGCTTCTTATGATCCCAAATATGTACAAAATTGCAGGCGAGTTATCGCCTTTTGTTATGCATGTAGCTGCTCGTACAGTTGCTGCTCACGCTTTGTCAATCTTTGGTGACCATTCAGACGTTATGGCTTGTCGCCAAACTGGTTTTGCAATGTTGTCTTCTAACTCAGTTCAAGAAGCTCACGATATGGCAGCTGTTGCTCAAATGGCTTCATTAAAATCAAGAGTTCCTTTCTTGCACTTCTTTGATGGTTTCCGTACTTCACACGAAGTTAAGAAAATCAAAATGTTGTCAGACGAACAATTAAAAGAATTAATTAAAGATGCTCCAATTGACTTTAACCTCAATAACGCATTAACACCTGATAGACCTGTTCTTCGTGGTACAGCTCAAAACCCAGACGTATTCTTCCAAACAAGAGAAGCTTCTAACCCATATTACACAGCTTGTGTTGGTGTTGTTAAAAAAGCTATGGAAGACTTTGCTAAAGTTTCTGGCCGTGAATATAAGATTGTTGAATACACTGGTGCTGCAGATGCAGAACGCGTAGTTGTTATTATGGGTTCAGGTACTGAAACAGCTGTTGAAACTATCGAAGCTCTTACAAAAGCTGGCGAAAAAGTTGGTGTTCTTAATGTTCGTTTATACCGTCCATTCCCAGCTGAAGATATCATTAAAGCTCTTCCAAAATCAGTTAAGAAAATTGCTGTTCTTGACAGAACTAAAGAGCCTGGTTCACAAGGTGAGCCTTTGTATCTTGATATCGTATCTGCATTGGCTGAAGCTTCAGCTAATGGCGAAATCGCAATGCCTAAAGTTATCGGTGGCCGTTATGGTCTTTCTTCAAAAGAATTTACACCTGCTATGGTTAAAGCTGTTTTTGATAACCTCAATGCAGAAAAACCATTAAACAAATTTACAGTTGGTATTAATGACGATTTGAACAAAACATCTCTTGCATATGACGATTCATTTGAAGTTGAAACAGATGACGTTAAGAGAGCTGTGTTCTTCGGTCTTGGTGCTGATGGTACTGTTGGTGCTAACAAAAACTCAATTAAGATCATTGCATCAGAAGATGGTAAATATGGTCAAGGTTACTTCGTATACGATTCTAAAAAATCAGGTGCTATGACAACATCTCACCTTCGTTTTGCAGATAAACCTATCCGTTCACCTTACCTTATTAATAAAGCAGGTTTTGTGGCTATTCACCACTTCCCATTCATTCAAAAGATTGATATGTTAAACCTTGCTAGAAAAGGTGCTACTCTTCTTCTTAATGCTCCATTCCCAGCAGAACAAGTATGGGATAATCTTCCATTAGAAGTACAAGAAGACATCATCAAAAAAGAATTGAAAGTTTACACAATTCACGCTGATGAAGTTGCTGAAAATGTTGGTATGGGTCGCCGTATTAACACTATCATGCAAACATGTTTCTTTGCTATTTCTGGCGTTCTTCCTAAAGATGAAGCTATTAAGAAAATTAAAGAATCAATCCAAAAAACTTATGGTAAAAAATCTCAAGAAATCGTTGAGAAAAACTATAAGGCTGTTGATGCAGCATTGGATCACTTGCACGAACTTAAAGTTCCAGCTGCTGCTACTACTACTAAAAAACGTGAAGCTGCTGTTACTGCAAACGCAACTGATTTTGTAAAAAGACTTACAGCAAAAATCGTTGAAGGTAAGGGTGAAGAACTTACAGTTTCTCAATTGAAAGAAGTTGTTGATGGTACATGGCCTACAGCTACAGCTCAATATGAAAAACGTCGTGTTGCTACACAAATTCCATTGTGGGATTCAGAAACATGTATCCAATGTGGTAAATGTGCAAGCGTATGTCCTCACGCATGTATCAGAATGAAAGTTGCTGACGATGCTAGCCTTAAAGGTGCACCTGCAACTCTTAAAACAGCTGATTACAAAACTAAAGAATTCAAAGGTAAGCAATTTGTAATTCAAGTATCTCCAGATGATTGTACTGGTTGTACATTGTGCTACGAAGTTTGCCCAGCTAAGAACAAACAAGACCCATCTAAGAAAGCTCTTGCTATGGCTCCTATTATGGAAAATCTTGATGTTCAATCAGATAACTGGAATTTCTTTGAAAATCTTCCTGATATCAAAATCACAGATATCGAAACAAAGAGCTTGAAGAACGTTCAACTTCTTCGTCCATTGTTCGAGTTCTCTGGTGCTTGTGCAGGTTGTGGTGAAACTGCTTACATCAAATTGATGAGCCAATTGTTCGGTGATAGAACTGTTATTGCTAACGCAACTGGTTGTTCATCTATCTTTGGTGGTAACTTGCCTACAACTCCTTATGCAGTTAATGCAGAAGGCAGAGGTCCAGCTTGGGCTAACTCATTGTTCGAAGATAATGCTGAATTTGGTCTTGGTATGAGATTCTCAATTGATCACCAAACTCAATATGCAGTATCTTTGGTTGAAAGACTTACATCAGAAATCGGTGCTGATCTTGCTAAAGAAATCATTTCTGCTGATATGACAACAGATGAAGGTATCGAAGCACAACGTGCTAGAGTTGTAACTTTGAAACAAAAGTTAGCTTCTGTTAAATCTGAAGAAGCTCAACACCTTGTTAAAATTGCAGATTACCTTGTTAAGAAGTCTGTATGGATACTTGGTGGTGACGGTTGGGCATATGACATCGGTTACGGTGGACTTGACCATGCTATCGCTTCAGGTAAAAACATTAACATTCTTGTTCTTGATACTGGTGTTTACTCAAACACAGGTGGTCAACAATCAAAAGCTACTCCTATGGGTGCTTCAGCTAAGTTCGCTATGGCAGGTCGTGAATTGCCTAAGAAAGATCTTGGTATGATTGCTATGACTTATGGCGGTGTTTACGTAGCTCAAGTTGCTATCGGTGCTAACGATAACCAGCTTATCAAAGCTATGATCGAAGCTGAATCATATGAAGGTCCTTCATTGATTATTGCTTACGCTCACTGTGTTGCACATGGTTACGGATTAGACGCAGGTCTATCTCACCAAAAATTAGCTGTAGAAAGTGGTGCATTCCCTCTCTATCGCTATGACCCAAGACGTGTTGCTGAAGGTAAAGCACCTTTGGTTCTTGACTCAAAAGCTCCAAGCGTTCCTTTGGCAGACTTCATGAGTTCAGAAACCAGATTTAAGGTTGTTGAACGTCAGAACCCAGAGCATTACAAGGTTCTTCTTGAAAGAGCTCAACGTGATGTTGATGCAAAACGTGCTTTATATGAACATATGGCTGGTTTTGCTAAAGATACAGCAGCTGAGTAATTCTTAGCAGTTTATCTAAACCAAAAGGCGAGGTGGTCTATCCATCTCGCCTTTTTGTATCTATACTTATGCATAGTTGTAATTAATTTGTAATATTGAGATAATAGTAGCAATAAAAATAACGCTAAGGTGTCACATGGATGGATTCAAAGTATTTGTTATCGATGACAGCCAAACATTGCAGAAGCTAATTTCTAAAACCTTAGAGATTTTGGGTGTTACAAACGTTACTTGTTTTGATAATGCTTTAGACGGATTAATAGCCCTACAAGAAGAAGTTCCTTCGCTAATTATTCTAGATATTAATATGCCTGGAATGAATGGTTATGAGCTAATGAGTAAAATTCGTAAAAATGACAAAATCAAAGATGTGCCGATTTTGGCAATTAGCGGCGATGATTCTATAGAAACAAAAAATAAAGCTATAGAAGCAGGCGCATTTTCTCTTATTTCTAAACCTATCGATGCAAAGATGTTTTTGAGCAATGTTCTTGCCGTTATAAAATATACCGAAGAATCTCAAGCTATATAATATATACTATTAGCTAAGCATGATTTTGGGACTAACGTTTTTCATCAAATTATATATGTAGTTAGATTGTTTCTCTTTATATAAAATTCCATAGACTTGCGCGGGTGGTTTAGAGTATTTAATTTGCGCCGTTTAGTGGCTTTGTGAGCCTGTCTTTTGGATTTTACCGTCTTACGTAGGTTGTGTTGTTATTGAAACGTAAAAAAAGGAAGGTATTATCCTTCCTTTTTGTTTAAGTGTTGAAGATTATTTTTCGTAATATTCAGATATTAGCTTGTTAAGCAAACGAACACCAAAGCCTGTGGCCCCTTTAGGAGATGTAGGTAAGTCTGAGGTTGTCCATGCCATTGATGCGATGTCAAGGTGAGCCCATTTAACATCTTCTTTAACAAAGCGTTTTAAGAATTGGGCTGCGGTAATTGAACCAGCCGCTCTGCCAACACTGTTTCTC
>QKFK01000270.1 GCA_003252195.1 Rhodospirillales bacterium | reverse complement strand
GGCATTTTTTTGGTAATAAGTTTTTAACCAAAAGTTGTTACTTTTAGCTGAAATGATAGTTTGCCCCAGCTTTATAAAAGCTTGACAATAAAGTTGGCATGAACGTAAACTATTGACTGGTTTTGTTTTTGTTTTGCAAGGAGTTATTAAATAGTGGTTGAAGATTCGTTGCCACAAGACTTGCAAGATATGAAGCAAAAAATTGCGACAGCTAAAGGGAGTAAGATTGCTTCTAATGGTGGCGCAGAAGAGGGCAAAGGTTCTGAGTTTATCAGTGCTGCTAGAGTTGGTCTAAGAATAGGAACCGAGATGCTATCTGCGGTTTTGATTGGTGGAGCAATTGGCTATACGATAGATAAATGGCTGGAAACCCAACCTATTTTTTTGGTAGCTTTTTTAATTATAGGTGGAGCTGCTGGAATTTTAAATATTTATCGCTTCGCAAAAGACAGAGAAGCGACAAATAAATAACTATTTTAATTAGTTTATAAGGATTATTTATAGTGTCTGGTCCGATAGAACAATTTGAAATCAAACCAATAGTGCCAATTGAGGTATCTGGTTATGATATTACTTTCACAAACTCATCTTTATTTATGTGCTTAGCTGTGATTTTGAGCGTTACTTTTTTAGGTTTTGCAATCCGCAAAAAGGCACTTGTTCCTGGGGTTTTGCAATCAATCCCTGAGGTGCTATATGAGTTTATTACTTCACTGATAAAAGATAATGTCGGACGTGAAGGATTGAAATATTTTTCAGTTATTTTTACAGTTTTTCTTTTTGTATGGGTAGGTAATATTCTTGGGTTACTTCCTTATGCATTTACCTTTACCAGCCACTTAACTGCGGTTGGCGTGCTATCAATCATGGGACTCTTATTTAATATTTGTGTAGGTATTAAAAAGAAGGGGTGGGGCTTTCTGCACACATTTATGCCTAAGGGCGTGCCCATTGCTACTGCTCCTCTAATTGTTCCAATTGAGTTGATTTCTTATATGTCAAAGCCATTTAGCTTAACTGTTCGTTTGGTTGCTAATATGACTGTTGGACACATCATGCTTAAAATTATAGCAGGTTTTGTCTTCGTTATTGGCGTGGGAGGAATCGTGCCTTTGTTGTTCAATTCATGTATCGTTGTATTTGAGATATTTGTTGGAACATTGCAGGCTTATATATACACCGTGCTTACATGCATTTATTTGAGCGATGCATTGCATGAACACTAAGAGGAAGGTTAATACTTTCTGTTTTTATTAAATGCGTTTTTTGGAAAGGAATTTTATCATGGACGCTGAATCAGCTAAATATATTGGCGCTGGCATGTGTGCTCTATCTATGATGGGTGCATCATGGGGTATTTCAAAAGTTTGGACAACTATCATTTCAACAGTTGGTCGCAATCCAACAGCTAAAAAAGAAGTTGATATTTACGGTTGGGCAGGCTTTGCAGCGGTTGAAGCTGTTGCTCTTTACGCTCTTGTTATCGCATTGGTAATGATTACCAGTAAATAGTTATTTATATTGTCCATCGGTCCGAGCTCGCTCGGCCGATGGCTAATATATTTGGAGATTTTTAATGCCACAGTTAAGTTCAGCTTTTTGGGTTTCTCAGCTATTTTGGCTAGTGACTACATTTATGACAATGTTATTTTTGATGAGCAAAGTTATTGTTCCAAAAATTGCCGATGTTGTTGAAGGACGTAATAAAAGAATTAATTCAGATTTAGAATCTGCTGAGAATTATCGTGATAATGCTGAAAATGTTCTTAAAGAATATGAAGAATCTTTGGTTGATGCGAGAAAGCAGGCTGAAAATACTTTGGTGTCTACTAAAGACGAAATTGCAAAATTGATTTCGCAAAAAGAATCTGAAATCTCAGCTAGATTATCTAAAGAAATTGAAGCTGGGCAATCTAAAATAGTAGAGGCTAAAAAATCTGCTATGTCAGAGGTTAAAGAGATTTCTGTTGGTGTAAGCACCGAGATGCTAGAAAAAATTATTGGTACTAAACCTAATAATGATAAATTATCACAAGTTATAGAAAAGGCAGTAGGGTAATTATGACTGAAGCTATTGAACATTCTACTCAACCAGTTATGGAGCATGTAGCTTCTAAAATTGCTGAGCACGCAGGTGAGGCCGCTCACGTTGCTCATGCCGCACATGGACACGGCCCGTTTTATCATGATCCAACTTTTTGGGTGGCTATTTCGTTTATAGTTGTGGTTGTTGCTTTGGCAAAGCCAATTGGTTCTATATTAAAGAGTTTAATTATCAAAAGAGCCGATAATATTAAAAAATCTTTAGAAGAAGCCAAAGCTCTTAAAGAACAAGCCCAAGAATTATTGGCTGAATATGAGAAGAAACAACGTGGCGCCGAAGAAGAAGCAAAAAAGATAATTGAAAAGGCAGAAGCATATGCAGAAAGCCTTAAAAAAGATGCAACTGAGCAATTAGAAGCTTCTATGGCAAAGAAAGAGCAAGATGCACTTAATAAAATTAAGCAAGCTGAGAAAGATGCTCTTCAAGAAGTTAGCTCTATGGCAGTTAAGATTTCAATTGAGGCAGTTGCCAAATATATTGAAGAAAATTCTAAAGAATTGGATGTTGATAAATTAGTTGAAAGTGCAATCTCAGAATTGCCAGAAAAACTAAAACAAGATCAAATCAATTAATTGTTTGATTAATAAAAAGCCCCGCATTTAGCGGGGTTTTTTGTTTGTGTATTTAGATGTTTTTATTGTATGAGCTGTTGAGCATAATTAACAATAGTCAATATTTGAGATTGAATTATTGTAAAGATTAAGCTTGTAAGTCACATGTGTTTGTGAGAGATATGATTGATATTCTGCCTATAGATTTCTCAAATTATTAATTAATATTCAAATATGTTACGAAATAGAAATTTTTTGTGTTTTGACGAAAGCCATTAAATATTCTAAATATTTTCATAGGTTAAATTTTATTTTTTACGAGGCACAAAATGGCTACAAAACCAGAAAAACCAATAGCTTTTATAGATTTAGTTACACAACGCCAAAGAATTGGCAATAGCATCAACGAAAAATTGGCCAAAATTATGGATACAGGCGCGTTTATTTTTGGTCCTGATTTGCATGAGATGGAAAAAACTTTAGCTGATTATTCTGGTGTTAAACATTGCTTAAGTTGTGCTAGCGGAACTGACGCTTTGGTTCTTCCTCTTATGGCATGGGGCGTTGGTCCTGGTGATGCTGTTTTTGTTCCTTCATTCACATTCGTAGCAACAGCAGAAGCTGCTGTGTTGTTGGGTGCAACTCCAGTGTTTGTTGATAGTCGTGAAGATACATTCAACATGGATGTAGAAGATTTGAAGCGTGCAATTGCTTATGTAAAAAAAGAAACTGATTTGAAGCCAAAGGTGGTTATTCCTGTTGATATCTTTGGTCAACCAGCTGACTATGATGCGATTATTCCTGTTGCAAGAGCAGAAGGAATGAAAGTTCTAGCAGATTCAGCACAAAGTTATGGTGCTACATGGAATGGTAAAAAAGTTGGCTCAATTGGTGATATGACAGCAACAAGTTTCTTCCCTGCAAAACCTCTTGGTTGTTATGGTGATGGTGGTGCTGTGTTCTGTAACTCAGATGAAGAGTTTGAGTTGTTAAAATCACTTCGTGTTCACGGAATGAGCAAAGAAGATAAATATGATAACATTCATATCGGTATGAATGGTCGTATGGATACTATGCAATGTGCGGTTATCTTAGAAAAAATGAAATTCTTTGATGATGAGCTTCCTGCAAGAAACAGAATTGCAAAACGCTATAGAGATAATTTGCCAATGCTAACACATCAAGTGATTGATGATAGAGCATATTCTGTATGGGCACAATACGTTATGGTTGTAAAAAATCGTGCTGAGATTATGAAGAAAATGAGCGAAAAAGGTGTGCCTGCTGCTGCTTATTATCCAAAACCAGTTCATATGCAAACAGCATATCAAAAATGGAGCACTAGAAGCCTTCCTGTATGTGAAGCATTAGCTGCTAATGTTATGAGCCCTCCAATGCACCCATACATTGAAGAAGATGTTCAAGATTATATTATTGAGACAATTATTGAAGCTGTAAAGTAAGGCTTTGATATTAAAATAAATAAAAATTAAAAGCCTGCGTGTTTAACGTGGGCTTTTTCTTTACAGGAAAAGATTAATATCATATAATTTTGCCAAAATGATGTTTTTGTCTATTGCATCAATATAAAAATTTATATAAATCAGGAGAATCCCATGTTTCTTAACTCTAGACCTATGTCTTTATTTTACAGAACAAAAATTTTAGAAAACAAAATTGACTTATTTCATGATTTAGTAGCTGAAGCTGCACTAACATTTAAGAAAATTATCTCTGTTTATTTAGAGAGTGGAAATAATGAGGATTTTGATCGCCTTAATCATCAGTTAAAAAGATTAGAAAAAGAAGCTGATAAAATTCGTCGTGAAGTTGAAACTCGTTTGTATGAACAAAATCTAATCCCAGATTTACGCGCAGACGTTTTGATGTTAGTTGAGAATTTGGACAGCCTTTTAAATACATTTGATGAAAATGGTTACAGATTTTATATTGAAAGACCAGATATCCCTAAAGAATATCACCCTAGATTTAAAGATTTGGTATCAGCTGTTGCTGAGTGTGTAGAATCTGCAACTTTAGCTTCAAGAGCTTTCTTTAGAGATTTTTCTGCGGTTAGAGATCATTCACACAAAGTTATGTTCTATGAGACTGAGGCCGATAAAGTTGCTGCTAAATTAAAAATGGATATTTTTAATTCTGACTTACCTTTGGCAAATAAAGTTCATATCAGATACTTTGTAGATTCAATTGATATTATTGCAGATAAGGCTGAAGACATTGTAGATCAGCTCGCTATTTATGTTATTAAACGTGACATCTAGTAGGTGCCACGATGAGTATGACAATATTAATGTTCCTAAGTAGCGGTTTGTTCTTAGGTTGGTCGTTGGGCGCAAATGATGCGGCTAACGTATTTGGTACGGCGGTTGGAACGCGAATGGTTAAATTCGTAACAGCTGCTATTGTTTGTAGTGTTTTTATAATTTTGGGTGCGACGATAGATGGTGCTGGTGCCGCTCATACATTGGGCAAGCTTGGTGCGGTTAATGCTATTGGTGGCTCATTTATGGTGGCCTTTTCAGCCGCTTTTACCGTTTATTGGATGACAAAACTTGGTGTTCCTGTTTCAACCAGTCAAGCTGTGGTAGGTGCGATTATTGGTTGGAATATTTATAGTGGTAATGTAACCGATACTGAAGCTTTAATTAAGATTATGTCTACATGGGTTGCTTGCCCAATTTTATCTGGATTAGTTGCTATCCCATTATACTTACTTGTTAAAGGTCTACTTAAGCTATGTAATTTCCATTTATTGCATCTTGATGCTGTAACTCGCATATCTTTGATTATTGCGGGTGCGTTTGGTTCATATGCATTAGGCGCTAACAACATTGCAAACGTTATGGGTGTGTTTGTGCCTGTTTCACCTTTTACAGATTTTACGGTTAATGGGACACAAATAACAGGTATTCAGCAATTGTTTTTCCTTGGTGCTGTAGCTATTTCTGTTGGTGTGTTTACATACTCAAAAAGAGTTATGCTAACAGTTGGTGATGGTATTATGGCAATGACTCCTGTTGTTGCATGGGTTGTAGTTATAGCTCAATCTGTGGTGTTGTTTTTATTTGCGTCAGAAGGTTTAGAGCACTTTTTGGCTACACACCATTTGCCAACAATTCCTCTTGTTCCAGTTTCTAGCTCACAGGCAGTGGTTGGGGCCGTTATGGGTATTGGTTTGCTTAAAGGCGGTAGAGGAATGAAATGGAGTGTGTTAGGTAGAATTAGTAGTGGTTGGGTTACAACTCCTGTTATTTCTGCTTTGATTTGCTTTGTTGCTTTGTTCTTTTTACAAAATGTGTTTAACCAAAAAGTTTATCACGATATTTATTATGATTTTTCTCCAGCAGTTGTTGAAAAATTGCATAGAGAAAATATTGATACATCAAATATGAAATCTATTTTGGGTAAAAAGATAAAGGGTTCTGTTGCGTTGAAAGAAACTCTTGCTAAGAATGGAGTTGATGACGATAAATTAGCTTCTAAGATTATTGATATAGCAGAAATTAGCCGTGTTTATGTTTCTCCAGAGCATATTGGTAAACTAGATTATAGTTGGTATGGCGATGAAAAAATGGATGCTATTCGTCATTTGTCGGGCAGACGCTATAAATATAAATGGCAATTTACTGATGATTTAGAAGATTTGGATTCTAGCTGGAAAAAGCTTCCAAGTTCTATTGAAAATAAACTTGCTAATAAGGCGATAAAAGAAAGAAGAGAAGCCGTTATTAGAGAGTTTAAGGTAAATAAATAGCTTGAATAATTATAAAGACGGGGATAGCATTAAGCCTGTTCCTGTCTTTTATCTTTAAGGCGAAAATTGAGCTAAGCGACTATCCGAATGAAATGTTATTCGGGTGGATTGTTTTGTTTGGTTGTTATTTTTTATGGAACATCTATAAGAATAAAAAAACGGATAAATAAGTTATGGATATATTTGTATTAATCTTTTTAAGTAGTGGTTTGTTTCTTGGTTGGTCATTAGGGGCAAATGATGCCGCTAATGTATTTGGTACAGCCGTGGGAACGCGTATGGTAAAATTTACCACTGCGGCGATTGTATGTAGTATATTCGTAGTATTAGGTTCTGTTATTGATGGTGCTGGCGCTGCTCATACATTAGGAAAACTCGGTGCTGTAAACGCCATAGCTGGTGCTTTTGTTGTTGCTTTTTCGGCGGCGTTTTCTGTTTATTCAATGGTAAAAATAGGGGTTAATGTATCTACAGGGCAAGCAGTGGTTGGAGCTATTGTTGGTTGGAATTTATTTAGTGGTAATGTAACCGATAAAGGGGTGTTGTTGAAAATTGCTTCAACATGGGTTATGTGCCCATTACTAGCTGCGGCAATTGCCATACCTTTATATATTGGTATCAAAAAGTTTTTATCCGTTAAAAAATATCATATTCTTAGGCTAGATGCTTATACTAGATCTGCCTTAATATTGGCAGGGGCATTTGGTTCATATGTGCTAGGGGCAAATAATATCGCTAACGTTATGGGCGTATTTGTGCCTGTTTCTCCTTTTACATCATTTGAAGCATTGGGCAGAGAAATAACCTCAGTTGAACAATTGTTTTTTGTTGGCTCTATAGCAATCGCTGTTGGTGTGTTTACTTATTCAAAAAGAGCAATGATGACAGTGGGTAGCTCAATTATGTCTATGTCTCCCGTTGCTGCATGGGTGGTGGTTGTCGCTCACTCAGTGGTTTTATTTATTTTTGCATCAAAAAGTTTGCAATATTTTTTGGTGTCTCATGGTTTGCCAGAGGTGCCGTTGGTTCCAGTTTCTAGCACCCAAGCGGTTGTTGGTGCGGTTGTGGGAATCGGCCTAACCAAGGGTGGAAAAGGCATAAAATGGAGCGTTATAGGGCGTATTTGCCGTGGTTGGGTGGTGGCCCCAACATATGCTTGTCTTATATGTGTGATATGTCTGTTTATTGTTAAAAATGTATTTGACCAAAAGGTCTATAGTGAGATGCTTTATACCTTTACGCCAGAGGTTATAGCAGAAGCAAAAAACAGAGGCTATGACGTAAAAGATTTTAAGATGCTACAGGGTAAAGAATATCACAGTAACATGCAGATAAAGAAAGATTTATCATCACATAATTCAGCACTAGTTAAAAATATTGTTGAATTAACTAGCTTGTCAGAAGTTGTTAATGTGTATGTTTCTCCTGCGCGCATGGATAATATAGATGTTAATTGGTATGGTGTCGATAGAATTGAGTCAGTGCGCGAGCTAGAGGGGCGTAAATTTAAATATCAATGGCAATTTAGAAAAGCATTAAGAAAATTCGAGCCATGGCAAGAAAAAGAAGCAACTCCACTCAATAACTTATATAACAAAGAAATTGAGCAAAGATTTGAGTCTTTGGTAAAAGAATTTAGCTTAAATAAATAGAATATATGGAAACGCAGTGAGAGTTTGTTTAATGCTCTTATTTAGAGCGGATTAGAATTCTAATGTGTAACCCATAATTATTCTAGATAAGTATAACAAAGCAATTATGTTAAATATGATTTAGCTAGTTATTGGCATGAGTAAATGATTGCAAGAATGGCGATATGATTAAACATGTTAATTGTTTGTAGCTCGGTTTTATGTTCTGAACGAACACACTTGCTTAGCTATGTATAATTTGGATAATCAAATACCAATTAATATGGATGCTAAGCTAATGGGCGGTTAACACAATGTTCATAACAGCTAGCTATATGCGCAAATTGGTGGGGCTAATGTAAAATGCTGTCTATTTTTTATAGAAATCTTTATACCATTCAGCAAACTTTTTAATACCAACTTCAACAGGAGTTGAAGGGTTGTAGCCTGCATCGGCAATAAGGTCATTTACATCTGCCCAAGTCGCAGGAACATCACCTGCTTGCATTGGCATCATTTCTTTTTTTGCTTCAACGCCAAACTCTTTTTCTAATAGTGAGATATAGGTCATAAGTTCAACAGGGCGGTTGTTGCCGATGTTATAAACTTTATATGGAGCAACACCACTTGATGATGGGTCTGGGTGGTCGCCGTCCCAATTTTTGTTAATAGTTGGAACGTTGTTTAATAACAATCTGACTATTCCTTCGGCAATATCTTCAACATAGGTAAAGTCACGTTTCATTTTGCCATAATTAAACACTTTAATTGGCTCACCTTTCATAATTGCATCTGCAAATAAGAAAATTGCCATATCTGGGCGACCCCATGGGCCATAAACTGTAAAGAAACGCAATCCTGTGCAAGGGATGTTGAATAAATGGCTATATGAGTGAGCCATCAATTCATTAGATTTTTTAGTTGCTGCATATAAGCTCATTGGGTGTTCAACAGGCTGATGAGTGTTAAACGGCATTGCTGTGTTAGCACCATAGGTTGAGCTAGTTGATGCATATACCAAATGTTCAATATTATGATGACGGCAATTTTCTAGAATATTCATAAAGCCCATAACATTTGATTCAATATAATCATATGGTTGTTTTAAGCTATGACGAACGCCAGCCTGAGCTGCTAGGTTAACGACGCGGTTGATTTTGTGCTCGTTAAATAGTTTGTCAACACCATCTCTGTCAGCAAGGTTCATTCTTGCTTCAATAAAGTTTGGATATTGCTTTAATATGTTAAGTCTAGCTTCTTTTAAGGAGACATCGTAATAAGGGTTTAGGTTGTCAAGGCCAACAACTTCATGTCCTAAATCCAATAATTTTTGTGATGTGTGAAAACCAATAAAACCAGCACTGCCTGTAACAAGAATTTTCATTTTTCTATCCAAATATATTTACATAACGAGAATAATTAACTAACGTAAGTTTGAAACCCAGAATAATCCTAATTGATATTTTTACAAGTATGTATAAAGCCATTTTTACATTTTTATGCTTTTTTGTTATTGGGGTGATGCCTTGCAATGCTCATCCGCATGTGTTTGTTGATGCTAAAACATCATTGGTGACCGAAGATGGTAAGTTATCTGCAATTAATCAAGAATGGCGTTTTGATGAAATGTTTAGCGAAACTGTTTTGTCTGAGAATGATAATAATGGTAATGAAAAGCTAGATGCTGACGAGCTAAAGAACTTAGAACACACAGCCTTTGTATATTTAGAAAATTATAATTTTTTTACTCATTTGTCAGTGGGTGATAACGATATAGAGCTCAATAAATATAGTAACTTTAATGCCAGATATGAGAATGGAATATTAATCTATAATTTCTCTTTGCCAGTTCTATCTAAGCCTGATCTGGACGATAAAGTAACAATAGGTGTGTTTGACCCTGAATATTATGTTGGTATAACTTATAATGACAATGAGCCCCTTATTATAAATGGTTCTAAATGTGCTTTTGATTTAAGAGAAGATAAAGCTAATCCAATTTATGCAGGGTTGGTGAACCCTCTAAAGTTTTTTATAAACTGTGGAGAAGGGGCTGTTAAC
>QKFK01000120.1 GCA_003252195.1 Rhodospirillales bacterium | reverse complement strand
GTTTACATAAGGTTTGGTCTAACATCTGAGAAAACATGGAACGAAAAAATATCACCATTACTAAAACAATAAAAATATGAAAAAAATAACTATAATTGCATTTACATTAATATTTATAAGCTTGCCAGCATTAGCCGCCAGCACGATTACTGAGAATAACGAAAGAGAGTTAGAAATATATAATTCAGTAAACTGCAATGCCTGTGATGCACCAAACCTAGCTCTTGACGACACTAAACTTGGCAAAGAATTAAAAGAAATTGTTGAGAACAAGGTAATGGCAGGTTTCTCCAATTAACCTCTCAATATGGTGACTTTATATCTAAAAAGAATGACCAGCTTAATCTTCATATGATTTTATGGGCAAGCATTATAATATCTACTATTGCAGGATTGCTGTTAGCTATTTATTATATAAAAACATCTCAAAAAAAACTTTCTAAAAAAACCAATGCAATTTTTTATGCTGGCGAAGAAAGTGGTATAACTGATATTTTAGACAGCATAAACAAATAGCCATGATTATTTTAGCCACATTTATTGCCTCTGTTGTAGTTAGTTTTGTTATTACAAAACCACTTATTAGTACTAAAAATTCAATAATATTATCTAGAGCAGAATATAAAATATGTTTTTTTATCTGGGCCCCTATTTTTGCAACATCTTTGGCATTAACTTTATTATACCCAATTCAAATAGATAAGCACCAAACAGCTCATAGCAAAATTGCACCATCTTACCTTTTAGATATTTATAAAGGTAAAAAACTAAGTAATGCAAACATAAAAAAACTAAGCGAACTCGCCAACAATGGCGAAGCATCTGCTCAACAATTAATAGAATTATCTTCGCAAATCAGCCTTAATCATGAGGGAAAAATTTTAGCAGAAGCCCAGCGTCATCTTCGCACAGCATTACGACTTGACCCTCACAATATTGTTGCATCTTATATGATTGGACTAGCTAGATTACAAACCGATATTCCATCAGGGGCTATTGCAATCTGGAAACATTGTCTTGAGCACACAAACAAAAACAGCGCTCTTTACAATATTATCTCATCACACATTACAATAACCGCAACTATGTACGGATTAGAAGCATCTAAGATTAAACCTGCCGACCCTAGTTTAGCTGGAATTGGCTTAATAAATCCCTAGAGATTACAAACGCCACAAGGTTATGCCCTCTGGCATTATGCTTTTATTTAATACAGATTTAACATCTACAACAAAGCCTTTGCCGTTTTTAAGCATAGGGATAATCATAGACCAACCACCCTCTACATAATCTTTGTGAGACACAGGCAATATAACCGCATCAACATCTTTAATAAATTCTAATGGCACAATAGGCTTGCCAATAATTCTTTCTACTTCTTCTTTATCTGCAACAGGCTCATTTAATAGAACTTCAACACCATAGCTTTCTAGCTCTCTAACGATACTAATAACATTGGTGTTTTTCACATCAGGATAATCTTCTTTAAATGTAAATCCTAATATCGCAACTTTAACCTTACCAGAAGGTCCTGATGACAAAATATGCTTTACAGTCTTAACCGCAATATGCTTTGCCATACCACCATTAACGCTACGTGTAGCCCTCAAGATTTTTGGGTTATGCCCCATTTTAAGAGACTTATAAATAAGGTGATGAGAACCTGCATCAAGGGCATATCCACCAACTAGCCCTGGGGTAAATTTGAAAAAGCCTTTTTTAGTAGCAGCGGCTTCAACCACATCTTTTGTATCCACACCCGTCGCATCACAAATACGAGAAAGCTCATTCACTAAAGCTATATTCACATCTCTTTGAGCATTCTCAAAAAGCTTTGCAGTTTCTGCTGTTTTAATATTTGGGGCTTTATAAATACCTTCTGTAACCACTTGAGAGTACACATAAGCAATTGTATCTAAAGCTTCAGGAGTAGAAGCAGAAACAACCTTAACATTATTTTCAAACGGATGATTTTTATCACCTGGGTTAATACGTTCAGGGCAGTACCCGATGTAAAAATCTCTATTTAATCTAAGACCAGATTTTTTTTCTATAATCGGCACACAAAATTCTTCTGTAACACCAGGGTAAACAGCACCTTCATATACAATAATATCGCCCTTTTCAACGTAATCTGAAAGAAGCTCTGTTGTGTTTTGCAAATAGCTCATATCTGGGCGATCATCGGCATTTACAGGCAAAGGCTCTGCCACAACAAAAAAGTCTGCGTCTAATAATTCATCAGCATCATCTGTAAAATGAATGCGAGCCTTGGTAATTTCCTCTGCATCAAAGCCTTGAGAACAATCACAGCCAGCCTTAAGGGCTTTGATTTTCTTTTTATTTCCATCAAATGCAATGACTTTTTCTTTGCTAGTTTTTGCAAAAGCCATTGCTGCAGCCAAACCAAAATAACTCATGCCAACAACGGCTATTCTTCTGTCTGTATTTAACATAAAGGAAACACCCCAAAAACGCCTATAATTGTCTACAGTCTAGCACTTACTTATAATTTCACAAACAAAATTATTCATTCTCGTCCATAGAATATCCAGCGGCTCTAACAGTGCGAATATAATCTTCTTTATCGCCTTCATTTAAGGCCTTACGCAAACGCCTTACATGCACATCAACCGTGCGTGCCTCGACATAAATATCTTCACCCCACACAGAGGTTAAAAGCTCATCACGCGAAAAAACCGCACGTGGATTTTCCATAAAAAAGCGCAACAATCTAAATTCGGTTGGCCCTAAATGAACATATTTACCATCTCTAGTAACTTTACGTGTAGTTAGATCCATCGCAATATCTTGGAAAGTTAATTCACCACCCTTACCAGCTGCGGGGCTTATTCTACGCAACAATGCTTTTATTCTAGCAACTAATTCAGGAACAGAAAAAGGTTTAGTTAGGTAATCATCAGCACCATAGCTTAAACCCTTAACCTTATCGCTCTCCTCACCACGA
>QKFK01000277.1 GCA_003252195.1 Rhodospirillales bacterium | reverse complement strand
TAGATTCTGGTAAATATACTATGCAGGAAAAGCTTTTAAGAGAAGGTTTAGCTCTGGTTTATTCTTGGGATAGCTCAAATGATGATTGTTCTATCAGTAACAAATTTAGAGAAGCAGAGGCATATGCCAAGTCTAAAAAATTAGGTGTGTGGAAATATTCTGATAGATTTTATGGGCGCTATGATAGGGCTAATAAGTTTATTGGTTATTTTGCGGTTGTTACAGGATCTCCTATTGATAAATTTAAACATCAAGGCTCGGTTCTGCTTAATTATGATAATAATTGGCGAGAAGACTTTACGGTTTCCTCGGAAAAAGAGGTTGCCGTTAATGATATAAGTAATATAAAATCTGTGAGAGGATATGTCCGTAAATATAACGGTCCATATATGGATTTAGAAACGTTATGCCAGATTGAGTATTGAGGTGTTGATGGGGAGTGTGGTTAGGGGTAATGCAAGGGGTGATTGTTTACCAATTAATACTAGTTATATAGTAGAAATATTATTCTTGTCGTTACTTTATGTTTTTTGCCTAAATATAGGTGTTTTCTTTGATAATAGCACAGGTGCTTCATCGTTTTGGCCAGCAGGAGGCGTAATCCTTTGGGCTACGTATCGCTATGGCTGGAAAATGGCGGTATTCTTTGTTGCTCTAGATGTATTCTTTGGGCCAATAAATGAAATAACATTTTTTAATGTTATGATGCTAACTCCTAATGCTATAGCCTCGATCGTGGTGGCTAAATATTATAAAAAATACGAAAAATCATACTTAACATCTACAGATAACGTTCATAACATGTTTATGTTTCTAGTGCTTTTGTGCCCTCTTTATGGAGTGTTATCTGCTACGATTGCATCAGTTGTTACATACTTAAATCCTACTGCAACCATACCTAGTTTAGCTTTTTTTGCACACTGGTCTTTTGCTAATCACGTCGCAGCATTAGTGCTTTGTCCGTTTTTTAATAACTGGACTTATAAAGGTGAGGCTGTAAAAAAATATTTATTAGATGTGTTAATAGCGATTGTCGCAATATTGGCAGTATTTTTTATATACAGGTATTTTATCGAACATAGAAGATTCGCTCCTCAATATATATTGGTTGATTTTCCAAGGTTTAAGTTTGTTTATCCCTTGATGGTGGTTTTTGCTATAACTAAAAAATACCGTTTTATGAAATTAAGTGGTGTGTGTGCTTATCTTGCTTCTGTGTTAGAGCCATTGGTGCATTATACTAAAATGGAGTTATTGGATAATTCAGTTTTAGTGGTTAATCAGTTGAATATCGTATTAATGTTTAGCACGTTATATCTATTAAGCTCATTTGTTAAAGAGCTAAGTATAAGCCAGAAAACATTGTTAGAATACGCGCAAAATCTTGAAGGATTAGTAAATTCACAGATTAAGACTATTGAAAGTGCTTTTTTATCAAGCCCACTGCCGATGGCAATTTGTAGCTTATCAAATTTACGCGTTTTAAGAGTTAATTCAAAATGCGAAAGTTTTTTGGTTATCAAAAAAGAAAATCTTGTAGGGAGGAGTTTGGCAGATCTGTTTGTCGATAAAGATGAGTTCTCAGAGGTTCTTAAAAAACTCGAAAACAAAGAAGAGTTTAGCTCTGTTGTTATTAAGGCCAAAAGAGACGGCGGTAAAGTTTTTAGCTGTGAAATTTCTTGTTCGTTTAATCATTCATCAGAAGAGACATATGCTTTAATAGCGCTTTCTGATGTATCTGATATTAAAAAGGCGAACCAAGAGCTAGAAAAACAAATACATGAAGATGCACTAACAGGAGTTCTAAACCGAAGAGGGTTCTTTAAATCAGCAGAAGATATAATTAATAAGAAATCTAATGCCACGGTTATGATGCTTGATATTGATAAGTTTAAAAATGTTAATGACACTTTTGGTCATGATGTTGGCGATAAAGTTATATGTCTTTTGGCGGAGACATGCTCAAAATTAATTAAATTAGATAGAGACATTATAGGAAGACTCGGGGGAGAGGAGTTCGCCATTATTTTGTATGAAAAAACTGGCACAGATGGTTATAAAAAGGCTGAAGAGATTAGAAAGGCCGTGTCAAAAGAAACATATGAGGTTAATGGAGAAAAACATAGTTTCACCGTTAGTATTGGGGTAACAACAATAAATAACGGTGTTCCAGATATTGATGTGGCTCTTAAAAGGGCTGATGAGGCATTGTATGAGGCAAAAACGGCAGGGCGTAACCGAGTAAAGATTTTCCATAAAGATTCCTTCTTCGCCAGATTAATAAAAGAGGGTAATTAAATAGCTGTGTATAACTTTGGGGATAAAGCTGTGGAGTAGTTGCAACGCGGTTTATCTCATTGATTTTAACGCATAAACTAAAAATTCAAGTGATAACAAGGATTTAAGTTTATGCATATAGAACCAGAAATATTCTTTGAAGAAGAAGCTTTTACAAGCGAGAGTAATGGTATTTGTGTATCTGCTTATCCATTGTTTATGGAAGATTTATCAAATATAGAAACCCATGAATTTTATTGGGTGTATCATATGCAGATTGAAAACAATAGTTCTACATCTGTCACATTACTTGAACGCAAATATGAGATTATTGATTCTAATGGAAAAAAACAGCTTATAAAGAATGTTGGCCTTAACAGCGAGCTTGCTTTTATTGATATTGGCGAAACATTAGAATATACCTCTGGCACCCCACTTAAAGATGGTTCTGCAATAGTTAGAGGCTCCTATGTTATGGAAGATGATAAGGGAAATAAGTTTGAGGTGAGTATGCCTGTCTTCTCTTTAGATGCGCCGATTAAGTCTCGTTTATTAAATTAATTTAATAAAACTATAGAAAAAAAATATATCCTCCCTATATTGGTAGTAAATTAGGGATATATTTTTGTTTATTTATTTTATGGAGATAGAGAATTGTCTGAAGATAAAGTAGTACGCCCAAGCGAAGCAGAATTTGATGAAGCTGTTAGAACGCTAATCCGTTGGGCTGGTGATAATCCTGATAGGGAAGGGTTAATCGAGACCCCAAAAAGGGTTAGGGAAGCTTATAATGAGTTTTTTGCAGGCTATGGTGAAGACCCTAAAGCAATCTTGGGTAAAACATTTGAAGAGACCAGTGGTTATGATGATATGGTAACTCTCACAAATATAGATTTTGTTTCTCACTGTGAGCATCATTTGTTGCCTATTATAGGAAAAGTGCACATTGCTTATATCCCAAGTGAAAAAGTAGTTGGAATTAGTAAGCTTGCAAGATTAGTTGAAGTATTTGCAAAAAGACTCCAATTACAAGAGGCGATGACAGCTCAAATAGCTGATGCTATTAATGAAGTTATGTCTCCTAAAGGGGTTGCTGTTTTGATAGAAGCCAAACATCAGTGTATGACAACACGCGGTGTTAGAAAAGACGGTGTTTCAATGGTTACAAGTTCTATGCTTGGCTTGTTTAAGCAAGACAATACATATCGCAAAGAATTTATGAACCTTGTTGGGCACAAGTCAGCGTAATCGATTATAAAAAAAGGCGGTGTTAGTTACCGCCTTTTTTGTTGTTTATAATGCTGTGGTTTGCATGAGGTTCTTTATGCCTAACTCATGTGACTAGTTATCATTTGTGGTGTCCATGACAACATAATCAATCATATATTGGTTTATGCCATCGATTATTTTGCTGTCAAAATCATGTAGAACACGCTTTTCTAAATCATACCAAACAGCCTCACGTTCAGCTATGCTGATATCTGATGGTACGGTCACTTTGCGCCATGATACAGCAGTGGTTTCTGCTACAATATCCCCATCAGTCCCAATCGCTTGAAGTGCAACGTCAATTCTCGCGGTATATTGGCTTTTATCTCTGGCAAACATTTTGCTTGCTTTAATGTCGTCTTCCTTAACGCTGGCATCCCATACGATAAAGCGGAAGTTTAATTTGCTATCTGGGTTGGTTGCTTTTAACCTGTCTTTTGCCCAATTAAGCGCCCCACTTTCTAGCGGAACAGGCATTAAATGCTCAACATTAGGGTCTCTAAAAGTTGGTTTAAACTTAGAAACTATATCAATCTTAGAAACATTAAGGTTGATTGGTGCTTTATCTGAAAAGTGAATTTCAGGATATGTTTCAGATACTTTTGGTAGCTCGATATCACTTTCAACATAATCAACATCGCCAGCAGGAATTATCATGGTGCTAGTTGGTGGAGGGTTGTTAGAACATGCTACTAAAAACAACGTAACTGCAAATATTTTTATAAAGCTTTTCATATGATTAGTCCTTATATAATTCTTCTTCTGTAAATATATATTCAGTAGAACAGAATTGACAAGTAACACCAATGTTACCATCGTCTTTTTTCATATCGGCTAAGTCTGCGCGGTCAAAAGATTTAAGAGTTTCTTCTACTTTTTCTTTGCTACAACGACAACCAAATTCTAGGCGATGTGTATCTGTGATGGTTAGTTCATTGCTGTGGTATAGGCGATAAATAACATCTGTTGGAGATAGCTTTTGAGATACCATTTCTTTGTCTGTCATTGAGCCAAGCAGTGTAACCGCATCAATCCATGCGTGGTCTAACTCTTCTTTATCTGTTTTTACTTTTCCACCGTTTTCAGGCATTCTTTGAAGCATTATAGCACATGCTCTCCAGCCATAGTCGCTACCTTCTTCTGGTGGAACGATTGCAATTTTAATAGCTGTTTCTATTTGTTCTGATTGTCTGAAATATTTGTGTGCGCAATCAGCTAAAGTATTGCCTTCTAGCTCGACTATACCTTGGTATGAATTCATATCAGTGCCTTGGTCAACCGTAAATGCCATGTAGCCACCACAGAATAAATGTGGGGCAGGCTCTAATTCACCAAGAGTTTTTCTTTTGGTTTGAGCGTTTGTAAGTTGCTCTTCGTTATAACGCGCAAAGGCACGCATTTTGCCTTGTGAGGTTACGTCAACCACAACAGATGATATTGGTCCATTGGTTTTAGTCTGTAGAGTGAATAAACCATCATATTTTAAGGCTGATGACAATACAACGCCAAGAGCCATGCTCTCACATAAAGCACCTGCGATTGGCTTTGGATATTTGTGTTTATTAAGGATAATGTCGGCTGTTTTGCTAAGGCGAATAATTTTGCCTCTAAAAGCTCCAGAATCAATATGGAAAGACACCACATTATCAAAGTCAAAGTCTGTCATGTTACCTCTAGTAATATTTTGTTATTGGCGTAAGATTGAACCTTGGTTTATTATTAGTTCTAATACGTTTCAACAAGATAGTGTAAAATGTCTGATAAAGCAAGCAAACCCAAAAAAATTAATGCTAAAAGGCTAGAAAATATTGCTTTGTATTATTTGCAAAGATATGAAAGTTCAGCTGATAATTTACGTCAAGTTTTGATGCGTAGGGTTAATAAGGCAAAACTAGCATATCCAGATGAAACAAATATAGATGATTGCAAAGGGTGGATAGAAGATATTGTCAGCAAAATGCAAAAATATAGCTATGTTGACGATAACAGATATGCAGAAAATTTAACCAGAGCTTTGGTATCCAAAGGGACATCTCTTAAAATGATGATGCTTAAGATGAAGCAAAAGGGTGTGCCTTCTGATATAATAGATAAATGCATAGATAATCTTGAAGAGAATAACCAGATGTTTCAAATTGAGGCGGCAATAAAATTTGCCCGAAAAAAAAGGTTTGGAATGTTTGGAAATTTGGATAAAAGAGAAGATAAATTACAAAAAGAATTGGCTACTATGGCAAGAAATGGCTTTCCATATGATTTGTCAATTAAGATATTAAAAGCAGAATGTGAAGAAGAGCTAGAGGAGATGTTAAATGGCTGAGCTTATAATTTTTGATTGTGATGGCGTTATAGTTGATAGCGAGCCTATATCTTGTGGGGCTCATGTCGAGGTGTTGGCAGAAGAGGGAATTGACATCTCTTTGGCGGATGTATATCAACGTTTTACTGGTTGTACAGTTTCTTTTATGATGGATACATTAGAGGCAGAGTTTAATAAAAAACTTCCCGAAGATTATCTTTCAAGAGTTGATAACCTTATATCATCACGCAAGCATGCGGAGCTAAAACCAATTAAAGGTATTAAAGAGCTTTTGCAAAAATTTTATGATGATAAGCAAAAAATATGCGTGGCTTCGGGGAGCTCTCCAAAGCATCTTGCTTTATCTTTAGAACTTGCAGGTGTGCAAGATTATTTTGAGGGTAATTATTTTAGCGCTCACTTGGTAGAAAAAGGCAAACCTGCACCAGATATTTTTTATTATGCCGCTGAAAAGATGCAAGCATCACCATGTAGGACAATTGTGATTGAAGATAGCGCTAATGGTGTTATTGGGGCAAAAAAAGCGGGCATGTATGTAGTCGGCTTTACAGGTGGCTCTCATTGCACTAAAGACCATGCAGACAAGCTTATTAAGGCTGGAGCAGATAGTGTTATTAGTGATATGAATGAATTAGAAAACGTAATTAAAACTAATTGGCTTTAATTATCTTTTTCAAAGATCACGCCGTATAACCATAGGTTAATTAATATAGTTACGGTGCCTGCATAAATTACATCAGATAAAAAGTGTCCGCCTTGAGCAACACGGCTAACACTAAATAGACAACCGATTGCTATGGCAAGAGCAATTGCATATGGGCGTGACTTGCCTTTTACCATAAAGGCAAAACAGGTTACCCAGAAGCCAACTGATGCATGCCCAGACATGAAAGAACAGTTCCAATCGCATTGGTCGGTTATAACAAGAGGCGGTGTGTATATTTTGTCGCCACCAAACTCTACTATTTGGCTAGGTCTTGCTCTGCCCCATAGGCTTTTGAAAATTCCATTTACTATAATGCCAGGTCCTAAGACAATTGAGCCGACTACATATGAGCCAACTTTTCTATTTATGCCGAGTAGCCATTTTTGATGACGAGCTTCGCCAATAAGCCATATGATTAACACAGAAGTTGCTATTCCAACTAATATTTCTGGAAAACCACTGTGAACAAACCTAAAAATAGGATTGTATTTCATATAAAACAACTTTGTTTCATATGAGTAAAAAAAGCGACTAACCTCAATATCAATTTTGGGGTAATAAACAAATAATCCTAGTACAAAGGTTATTATTAAACATGTAAAAGGGCGGTTTAATACAGCTTTTTTAATTCGTTTTATTGGCATTTATCGTATCCTTTAAAGCCTTTCAACAGATATGGATAAACAGTGACTGAATAGTCCTTATACACTTGTATCTCTATTTTGTTCAATTCTTTATTCTCAGAAAAGCATTTTTTTACCTGATTTACTTCTTCAATGCGTCTAGAAATTAAAATATATTCTTTAGAATTTACATCTTTTAAATCTCTGGTTAGTTCATAATGATCATCAATTCTTCCATCTGGGTTGAATTTTGCAATTCTATTAAATGGGTAAGGATGTACATAATAGAGCATAGGAGTAAGAACTTTACGCTCGTTAAATAGCAATGTTGCATCTGGGTTTTGGTTTAATAAAGTTTCTACCTTTTCACCTAGTTTATCCCAACCGCGATATTTATACATCGGGTCTGTGTTCTTGCTACCTTCAAAATGAACAATCTGAGTAATAGTTGGAATATTGATAAGTAGCGCATATAAAACAATATGTAAGATAAAAGATATTTTTAATAAGCGAAGATTCTTTTCTGCCAAATAAGCAGAAACAACTATTGCTCCAGATACATATGCGGCTGCTGCCCAGTTGGCGTTAGCTCTGGATAAGAAACCTTCTATCGTCATTATGGCAATTAAAGGAATGGTAAAAGACATTAGTAGACGATATTTACGGGCATTATCACCGATGGTTATTTTTGATAAATTTGCAATCATGTACAGCAATGTAGCAAATAAGATTGGACCAAATACCGCAAATTGAGAGCCTAAAAATTCTAAACACTTTAATGGGTGAATTAAAGATTTGCCAATGTTAGCATTATCTTTGGTGTGCATATAGCTTACAAAGTGGTTCTGATAATTCCAATATAGGTTAGGAGAATAAACAATGAAAGAAACTAGCAAGGCTAGCCATAATTTGGGGTTTTTAAGAATGTTTAAGTTTTTATATTGCCATATATAGTAAATAAACACAGATGGTAAGAATACTACCATGGCATATTTGCTAAGCATGCCAAGTCCAGCAAAAACACCTAAGCCAATCCATTGGTGTAATTTGTTTTGCTCTAGTGCGTAGATAAAACATAACAAGGACCATGCCCAGAAACATAATAAGAATGGGTCAGTTGATATAAGGTTAACCGATAAACCTACCGCAGGAAGAGACATAAAACTAAGCGCAGACCAAAATCCAGCTTTAGCAGAAAATAACTTTCTGCCACTTAAATAAATGGCAATAGCAGATAAAAGATGTGCGATTGATGTGCCAGACTTAATGCATGTAATCCCTTGTCCGCAAATAGATGTTGTAAGCCAAATGGACCAAGCAACCATAGGGGGTTTTGAATAATAACCAAATGCAGGAAATTGACCCCAATGCCAATATTGAGCCTCATCGAAGAATAAATCAAAAGGGTTGAAGTGCAATTCAACTAATCGCCATATAGTTATGGCAAGCAAAACACAAATTGCTGATGATAATGAGTAATAATTAATCTTTTTCATTTTTTAGCCGTCTTCAAGGTGGAGTAAAACTGAGATGCTTATAAAACTTGGTACTAATATGGGGGTCCATACCGCCATGATTGGTGGAATAGTGTTAGATTGGCCGAGGGTATAAACTAATCTAGATAGGAAATATATAATAAAACCTGATGCAACTCCGCCAACTATTTTAAATAGGATTTTGCCTTGTCTTAGGTTGGGAGATAATGTGAAAATTGCAGCTACCAGCACCATTGAACAAAGCATAAAAGGAGAGAACATTAAGGTTAGCCAGTGTACAATATGTTTATTGGCAGAAAATCCAGAAGCTTCAAAGAACTTAATAAATCCTGGTAAATCCCAAAAAGATAGAGTTTCAGGTGAGGCAAATTTTTCTTGAATTTTACCTATAGTGAGGTTGGTGTTATATTCAATTTTTTCTTCGTATATATTAGATTTACCTGGGGTTATTACCCATATTTTTTCTAGATGAAAAATATTGTCTTTTAGAATTGCTTTTTGAGCTTCAAGACGTCTGGCGACTGTTTCACCATCGGTTACTTCCATAATGGTAATATCTGTCATAACTAAAGACATGCTATCTTGTCTAACTGTTCTAGAATGAACTATAGCACTTATGCCGTTCCCCTTGCTTTCTCTTAGCCAAAGTCCATTGCCAGATATTTTAAGGAAGCTATTATCGCTGAGCGAAAATTCTTCTTCCATACGTTCATATGTTTTGAACATTTGAGCCGATATTGGGTTCACAATAGTGATGTTTACTAATCCGACTAAGAAAGCAACGCTTAAAACTGGTAACAAAAATTGCCAAACAGATACGCCTGCTGATCGCACGATAACTAATTCATTGCTTTTGCTTAAACGCCAAAAACACACCATAGCCCCAAGCATAACCGCAAAAGGTAGAATCATATTTATCATTTGAGGGAGTTTTAAAATTCCCATTTCTATAACTTGGGTAAAAGGTACGTCTTTGGTTGAAGAACGACGCAACAATTCAATCGTATCAAAAAGCAATATGATTCCCATAACGGCGAATAGCACCGATATAAGTGACAGAAAAAAATTCTTACTTAAATATTTGTAAACTATAGAAGTCGGTTTCATTTGTTAATTAGGCTCAATATAGTTAGATGTGTAAGTTACAAAACACCTAAAATTACATCGTTAGATAAAAAAAAACCACAACAAATTAAATTTAATCAAAATAAATATGGCGTTTTATATGTGAAATGCTATAAAATTCTATCTGTTTTCAAGTAGATTGTAAAATTGTCGAGTTGGTTTATTAAAGAGGCAATAGTGGTAAATATGCTAAGAGGTTATAGACCTTATTTATTTTTAACGATTTTATGTGCGTTGCTTTACCTTCCTGGTATTAGTAAAATACCTGTTATTGATGGTGAAGAAGCTGTTTTTATTCAGTCAACCAGACAAATGATGGAAAGCCATCAATATCTATTCCCTCAATATCAAGAGAGAACTATTAGCTACAATCCAATGGGGGCTAATTATGTTCAGTC
>QKFK01000112.1 GCA_003252195.1 Rhodospirillales bacterium | reverse complement strand
GTCATTTTATCAAATGCATCTTTAGCTGTTTTCATTCCTGTATAATGTAAAACAATCATATCTGGCTTGATATTATCTTTTCGGTCTTCGAAATTTGGAGACATTGCTTTAGTTATTTTCAAATTTAGCTCTCCTAAATTTACCAATCTTTGAAACCCAAAAACTCTTATTTAAAAATTGTACAATAAAGATACCAGATATTATTAAAACGCTGCCCCATATCTTATCTAACGTAAAACTTTCACCCAAGAAAATGCAACCTATCAAAACCCCAATTAACGGGATTAACAAGCAAAATGGCACCACTAAATTAACTGGATATTTTTGAAGTAAATTATACCAGATGCTATCTGCTAATATCGAAACAACAAGCGCTGTAAACAATATGGACAACCACCCGTTAATACTTGCAGAAGCTATAGTTTCTAAATGATTATTTTCAATAACAAGTGAAAATACTAGCATCATCAACGAGCCAAAAAACGCTATATATCCATTTAAAGCAACCTTTGAAGCATATTTAACATGGCGCACCATATTAGCCAATAACCCTGAGAAAATCGCTCCCACTATCATCATTAAAGAAGCATAAACATTAGATTGGTTGTTTATGTCAGTTAGCACAATTACCCCTGCAAAAGAAATCATAATTCCAATCAGCTTATTTAAACCAAGGGTTTCTTTATAAAACACAGTTGCAATAAAAGCACTTATCGGGGTTGCCAATTGTACTATGATAGATGCAGTACCAGAATCTGTATATTGAAGTCCCATATACATAAAAGATATGTTCAAACATAGAAGCAACGACATTAATAAAATAATTTTGATATCCCTGCGAGGGAACTCAACAAAAGGCATAATTAAAAGCCCTGCTGTAAAATATCTTATTGCAGATAATAAAACAGGTGAAAAATCACTCAAACCTATTTTGATAGCGCTAAAGGCACTACCCCATAGAAACATAACTAGTAAAGCTGATAAAACTGATTTGATGGGCATGTTACTTTCTACCTTAAATTTCTGCTATCTCTAATAACATCATAAGCTGCATTAATTCTAGCTATTTTTAAAGTTGCCTTCTTAATTTCTTTTGCGCTCTTACCATCTGCAATTAAATGATCGGGGTGGTTTTCTCTAACCAATTTTCTTCTAGCCGTTTTAATTTCTCTATCAGAACATTTAGCTGAGAGCCCTAAAATCTTATAGGCATCTGCAATGCTCATTGCATCTATATCAGAAACAGCCTCTCTACGCATTCTAAATTTGTTACGATAATACTCAAAAGTTGGTCTCGGAACATCTAATAAATTTGCAACATCTGTTATAAATCTTAGTTCTTCATCGCTAACTGCATCGTCTGATGCCGCAATTTTAAACAGAACCTCTATGCTTTGTTCCATAACTTTTTTATCATTGCCATAAAGCTTTTTTAATTGTCTAGCGTATTCTTCAAAACCTGTTGCTGTTTTTTTAGCATTATCAAAAATTGTTGCTATTTTTTTATAGTCTTTTTCAGGAATATTAAACAAATCCTTGAATGTGTTTACTTCCGCCTTAGTTACAACGCCATCAACCTTTGCTAATTTTGCAGAAAGAGCTGCCATTGTTTGAATAAAAGAAACATGCTTCGCATCATTAAAAAAATTAGCATTTTTAAATAGGTTATCACCGCTCTTTTTGCCAAAACTAAGAACACCATTTTCACGATATAAATCTAAATAGTGCCCTCCAACTAAACCAAAGACAATTCCATATGGAGGAAACAAAACAAAACCAACTAAAGCCCCTGCTATTTTACACCAGTTTTTATCCCAGTTAGCATCGAGCCATTGCCTTAGCTCCTTCACTTTTTCTGATTTTTCATCAATGAGGAAATGACCTGCTAAAAAGCCTATTAAACCACCAAAAATATGCCAGATAGCAAAACCTATAACAAAACCAACCAACTTGCCTAAAAAATTGACATCGTTATGTTTAATAAAATATTGGAATTTGTGATTTGTTTTAGAAAGAATCTTATCTTTAAGCCTATCCAAACCTCTTTGTGTAGCGGCATCAACTGGAGTATTATCTACAAGTAAATGACCTGCTATTGCGCCCCAGACAATTCCTATAGGGCCACCAATTAACAAGCCTAAAATAGCACCAATTATTTTCCCAAGAGGGCTCATATAACCATTCCATACGCACAAAAGATAAAAGCAGATTATAATATATAGCTTAGCCTGTAAACAGCTAACTATTAATTAAAAACACACTTTATATTTCAGAATTATACAATAATGATGGCAGTCAGATTCTAGATATTCACCAGCTTATATATATCTGGATATTGCTTAACTTCTTCACCACCAATTTCATAAGCTTCTTTTAGGCGTTTAGCTGCTTCATTCGCTCTAGTTTCATCAGTTGCATGAACAAAAGCAATTGGCTCACCTTTTTCTACGCTCTCTCCAATGTTCTTTAATTCAGAAAAACCTGCTGCATAATCAATTTTCTGGTTAAACTCGGTTCTACCTGCTCCCGAGAATATAGAAGCCTTGCCTATGAGCTTGGCGTTTATATCACTAATTACACCTTCTTCATCAGCATATACTGGTTTTACCACCTTGGCTTTGGGCAATATTTTATCTGGATTAGAGGCTAACTCGGCACTGGCACCTAATGACGCAAACATCTTGGCAAAACGCTCTAAAGCCTCCCCAGAATTAA
>QKFK01000048.1 GCA_003252195.1 Rhodospirillales bacterium | reverse complement strand
AACGTGATAACTAACAAATGTGTCCGAGAATATATAAAAAACATATCTGAAAAACACACATCGCTAGAAGAGGCTAGTTTTTATAGCTTTATGCCAGAGGTTTCTGCTGATGCTATTTCAAAAGCAACCTACAAAGAGCTGGGTATTGCGATTAAGAATAAGGCAGCATATGTAGAGAAAAGAAGGCGCATGCAAAAAGTAAGAGATATAAATTCTGTTAATATTAAAAATATTTCACAAAGAATAAGTGGTAGGTAATTGGGTGAATGTAATAGTCTTTTGTCTTGGTGATGGGTAAATGCTAGATTGGTTTAAAAGAAAGAAAAAGTCAGATGTTTCTGTGAAAAATGAGCAGAAAAATACTGATGTTTTACCTCTAGTTGCTAGAGATGTTAATGTATGGCAATATCACTTTTTCCTTTCAAAGTTTCAGAAAAATGAGTCTGATAATATTTTAGCCAAGAATATGAAATTCGGTGATGATGAGCTTAACAGACTTGTTAAGACACTATCTTCAAGCAATAGAGATTTTGAACTGTTGCTGGTTGATGTTAAGTTTGATGATTTTCCCAATGTGATGAATACATTGGTTGAAAAGGGCTTTAGTAAGCATTTGCGTTCGCTTAAATTGTCATCAAAAAATGAAATGAGTAATAAAGATCTTAATGCTTTAGTGTCATTGCTACAAAAATCGCCTAACTTAAAAGAACTAGATTTCTTTCAGAATGAAGGAATTAATGATGCTAATATAATGAGCATTGTTAACTCTAAAGAAAATCAAGGGTCTGTAGAAAGGCTTGTGTTGCATGATTGTAAAAATATAACTGATAAATCTGTGGTTAAGCTCGTTAGTATTTTGGGTAATCCGCAAACAAAACTAAATTATATTGATGTTGGTGGTGATACTAATGTTTCGGCGATGATGAAAAATAAGGTTAAAACTTATGCTGAAATTAAGAAGCAAAGAGCGCGTAAAAACAATGCTATTTCTGCTATCAATGTTAACCGTGGTGGTGCCTCTAGATAGGTGTTGTGGGGTTGACAAATAGACAAAAATAAGCTATAGTAACCTACTTTTATTTGTTTTATTGGTGTTGATGTGATTATTGATGTTAATCCAGATAATGATGACGTTATATTTAACTCGTCTATATATAAGATGAGAGAGAATGATTTTATCATTTCTTTTGAAGAAATTAGTGATTTTTCTAAATATACTCCTAAGCTTATAGAAGAGGCTAAGGTATCAGGTAATGGAACAAAGCAACTATGGTTTAAAAATACCAAACTCGGAGATAAAGAGTTTAAAAAAGTAGTTGATGCAATAATCGATCATAATTTGTTTCCTAATCTTCAGGTGGTGCAACTTGATAATAGTGATGTCTCAGGTGCCTCTGCTAGTAGTGTGAATAAGCTAATAGCATTAGATAAAATGAAAGCATTTTACTTATCTTCGGATACATTCTCTGATGATGCCGCTATAAGTATAAGAGACGCTGTTGTTGGGGCTAAAAAACTTGAAGTTCTAATGCTAAAAGGTGATTCTTTATCTGATAAGACAGCTCTTGCATATGCTCGTGTGGCAAGAAACCCAGCAGCGAGGGTGGATACATTGTTGATTGATGGTAAAAATATATCACCAGCTGCGAAAAATGCTGTTGGTTATGCTCTTGATCTAAAGCCAAAAATTAAGCAAATAAAAGAAAATATAGCAAAGAAATCCATGGTTAATCTTAAGCATATTAATGCAAGAGGACGTAGATAGTTTTTTAATTTTTTGTGGTGTGACAATGCATTATGATAATACATCATTTGATTACTCAGTAAGTGAAATGAAACAAAATAAGGGGGATTTTTATAGAATCTCTAGTGCTTTGTTAACCGAAGATAATATTACAAAGATATCAGAAAATTTGTCACCAGAGACAAAAGCTTTTGGGCTTAGTTTCGATAGTTGCGAAGCAAGAGGTAAACCTTTTGATAAATTGTTTAAAGAGCTTCGGGGGAAGGAATTTCCTGCGGTTACATATGTTTCATTATGTAGAATGAAACTTGAGTCATTCGACTTTATACCAGATATGCTAAAAGTATTTCCAAATTTAAAAGATTTTAGCCTAACAAAAACAAATGTAGCGGATAAAGATTTGTTAGCTGTTTCAGAGGCCGTAGCTGGTTCTTCATTGAGAAAACTATCGGTTGAATTTGTTGAAACTGTAACTGATAAAGGGCTAGCTCCATATTTGTGTATGATAAATTCTGCAGATGCTAAGTTGTTGGATATCGCTACGGCTAGTTGTGGCGCGAGTGATGATATGCGAGATAGATTAGACAGGGCAACAAAAGCTAAGCCAATTAGAATAGCTAGAAAAAACGCTCTTCATGGTATAAAAAATCCATCGGGAGCTTTTACTGGAAATGGGGCTTCTAGGGCTATAATAAGCAGAGGTGCGGGGAGATAGCCTATGGATAATATTGCGCTAACTACTTTGTATGATGGTAGTGAAAGAATATTAAGGGTATCAAAAACTGATATTACGGCTAGTAACGTAGATGCTATAATTAAAGCTATTCCTCAAAATGGTTCTCTAAAATCACTCGAGCTATCAGAGACTAAGGGTTCACCAGCAGAATATGATAAGTTGTTAGAGCAATTGAGTAAAAATGCATATAAATTGCAATCTCTTAAAAAAATAGAGATGAACACATGTGATGTTGGTGGAAATAATTCTATTGAAGCAATAGTTTCATTTCTTAAAAAACTTCCTGCTTTAGAGAGTGTAGATTTTTCAAATAATTGCTTAGATGATAATAACATTAAACCACTACAAGATTTTGTTGCTTCAAATAAGAATATAAAAAAACTCAATATTGAAGAGAGCTCTTTAACAGATGATGGGGTTCGTCCTTTCTTGCCGTTGTTGAGTAATCCCTTTCATGGGCTGGTAGAGTTAAAGGTGGCTGATGGAATGGGGTTCGTTAGTTCTGAAATGGAAGCAAGAGTAGGAAAGGCAACAATTGAGAAAAGAAAGAAAATATCTAGCCTAAATCGCATAAATAATAATAAAAGGGGTAATATAGATATTATCTCTCAAAGAAATAAGAAAAATGGACGATGATTGGTCTTGGTTGCAGATAAAAACTGATTGGATTTGATGAATAATGTATGTTGATAATCAAAAACTATTGATAGTTTCTTCTATTAATCTTTACGATAATATTGTCGAGGAGATTATTCGGGATATTCCAGAAGATGGTTCACTAAAGAAAATAGTTTTATCGTCTACATCTGGTTCAGAAAAAGAATATAATAATTTTTTTGAAGAGCTTTCTAAAAATAGTCATAAATTAAAATCGGTTAAATCTGTTGCTATGAATTACAGTGATGTGGGTAGTAAAAATAGTTTGTTTCCTATTGTATCTTTTTTAAAAAAACTACCAGCGCTAGAAGATATAGATTTTTCTAACAGTCATATAGACGATAATAATGTTAAACCGCTACAAGATTTTGTGTTTTCTAATAAAAAGATTAAGAATCTTGATATAAGAGACAGTCGCTTAACTGATGATGGAATGATGCCGTTTTTACGAATATTGAGAGATCCGTTTCATAATTTGAGAGAGTTAAGAAGCGTAAATGCTTTGATGAGTAATGAAATGGGTGTTAAAATAGCCAATGCAATAGTTGAAAAACCTAAAAAGATATTGCGTTTAAAGCAAAGAGCTAATAAAAATAATTCTAATTTAGGGCTAATATCCAAACGGAATAGCAAAAGGGGTAGGTAGAACCTCTTTTTTAGGAATGGTTTATGGAAGATAAGGCTTATACAAAAAAATTCAAAGCTATTGTTGATAGAGTTGCTAAGAACAATGGGCATGAGATATCATTTAAAGGCAAAATTAGTGCCAATATGGTGATAGATTTTGTTGATGCAATTTCTAAAAAGTCTAATATAAATAAAATTAATTTTGAATCTTCTTCTATGGATGATGAGGCTTTTGGGCTTCTTTTGTCAGGGTTAGCGGATAAATCAGATGGCTTGAAAAAACTGTCTAGTCTTTCATTGCATGGCAACAATATAAGCGTGCTCTCTAATGAAGAGATTTCAAAGGTAATTAAAAAATTACCAATAAAAGAATTGAGCTTAATGTCTTCTTCCATAGATAATGAAATGTTTGAGAGTATGTCAGTTTCTTTAAGAGATAGCTCAACATTGCGTAACGTCGATTTATGGGGTAACAAAATCGATGATGCGGCAACCCGAGAATGTGTTAGTTTAATTAAGAACCCTATTCACCCATTAGAAGAAGTTAACTTGCATAAAAACAATTGCTCAAGCGCTATGCTTAATAAGCTCTCTTATCTGGCCAAATATAAACAAGAACGTAAAAAGTCTAATCAAATAAATCAAAACAACGTCCGAGCTATTATAGCTAGGGGCGAAACCAGATAATGTTTCACTAATTTGGTGCAATCAAATAGCGCTTTAGACAAAAATGTGTTGGACAAAAACATATTAAGCTTATAGAATATGATGCATAGCTGTGCAATTTGTGGTGCGTTTAGCTTTAATTGAGGGGGAATATGTCGCCAGTTCGTGAAGCAGTAAAATTTAACGACTATATATCTGCGTTAAAAAAAGACACTGCGGAGACAATTCACTTTAATGGCGTTAAGCTTGATATTAACAAGGTGCAACAGATTTTAAGTGCTATTCCTGAAAATAGTTGTGTGAAAATATTCGATTTTTCGTGTTGTAATATGGGCGACACTGAGCTTGCGCTTTTATTTAATGGCCTAAAAAAAATAAAAGGCAGCAAGATAGAAGATATTGATATCTCAAATAATAAAGCTTATGGCTATTCTACCTATGAGATTGGCAGTTATATAAAAAAATCAAAGACATTAAAATCAATCAATTTGTATGGAAATAACTTAAAAAATAAAGATGTGATGCATTTAGGTGCCTGTGTTGCTCAAAGCGAAAGTGTGGAATATCTATCGATAGCAAATAATAAAGATGTAACAGATTTTGCTATAAGGCCATTTTTGAGCTTGTTGCGCTCATCGTCTAATCCATTAAGAAAAATGGAAGTGTTCGGCACTGCGGTTTCCAGTGATACTAAAGATCTAATTAAAATGGCAGTTGCTAAAAAAGAGAAGCTTTTGCTAAATGGGAATAAATTAGAAGAGTTTAGAAATAAAAACAGGGCGACTTCTTTTAGGTCAAGGAGCGGTGGACGGTAATGACTGTGTCAGATGTTAAAAACACACCGATGGGAACTGATGATGATTTTGCGAGGGTGATTGCAGAGTTGCAAGACAATAATAGTCGTAAAATATCGCTGTTTAATATTGAAATTAGCTCAGATAAAAATGATAAATTGATAAAATCTTTCCCCAAAGATTGCAAGGCGGAAGAGCTGGTGTTGGCTCATACTTCGATTGGTAATGGCGAGCTAATAAAACTACTAAAAGCAATCGAACAAAATAATTTGATGCCTAATTTAAAATCTTTGCATTTGTGGCGTAATTCGGTGTCAGAAGAAATTATACCGCAATTTTGTAAGTTAGTTGAAAAAAGCCAAAAACTAAAATCAATTACTTTAGCTGAAAGCTCTATCAATGATGTGTCAGTGTGCAAAATAGCTAAAAGTATTGGTAAGAACAGAGGGGTTTCAAAAGTAAATCTTTCTTGCAACAAAATGACAGACATTGGTGCTAATAAATTTTTGTCAATGCTAAGAGATAGTTCATATGATTTGAGAGATGTGGGTTTTAGAGATAATAAAATATCAGATGAATTAAAAAATAAGTTGGCGATAGCTATGAAAAAAAAGCCAATTATGCTTGTTAATAAAGAAAAAATGGCTAAAGCAGGAGAGATGGCTCGTATCGCATATAAGAGCAGAAAAACAAAATAACTATTTTGTTAATTAGTATGGAAATATTAGGAGAATTAAAATGGCTAGTAACAATGATGGATTTGGTAAAGTTTTGATGGAGATTAAATCTTCAGCTCCTACAGTGTTCGCGTCTATGGTAAAAATTGATGAAAATAGGGCTTTAGAGGTTGTGGAGGCGATGCCTAGTAATGCTAATATTGAGAAGCTCACTTTTACGCATAACGAAATGCCTGCAGATGTCGCGACTAAAATGTTAGATGGATTGGCGGAAAAAGGCCCTTATCCTGACCTTAAAGAATTGTCCGTTTCTAATAATCGTTTTGGGGACAAGGTTATTCCAAGTATTATTAATCTAATTGATAAATGTCCTAATCTAGAAAATCTCAATATATCCTTTAATGGTTTGACAGATGTTGGTGTTAAAGAGATTGCAAAATATTTTATGAATAATGATAAAATATCTTCAATAGATTTGACGTGTAATTCTATTACGAATAACGGAGCTACACCATTCCTTATGATATTGAAACATCCTGCTAGTAAGCTGTCAAAGCTAGGTTTGGGCATGACCAATGTTAGCAGAGATTTGCAAGATAAAATTCTTGCGGCTACTAGCAAAAAGAAAAGCGTGTTAAATGCCCCTAAAATTAAAGTACCTAATTATGGCCCATCTAGAGGCGGAAGATAAGTTTAAGATGAACAAGTTTTAGCAGACTCAGCATAAAGCTTCTTGTGCTTTTGAAAAAATGAACTTTATGACTGATGTTAGTGCTAGGTAGGAGTAAGTTTGTAAGAGTTTTTCTGGTTTTTTAGAGTTTTTTTGTTGACTCTTTGGGCTAAAGGGGCTAAAAACCAAGGTAATTAAATGTTTTTACATTAAATTGTACATATTTATCAGTCTCTATGGAGATCCATCAGTCAGCGAAGGTTCGCACACTGGTGCGCTATTTGTATAGACTTTTTACTTAAGGAAAACAAATGTTTGACAGCCTTTCGACAAAGCTAGGAAACATATTTGACGGATTAAGAGGACGAGGTGTTTTATCTGAAGCACATTTAGAATCTGCAATGCGTGAAATTAGAGTCGCTTTGCTTGAGGCCGATGTTGCTCTTCCTGTGGTAAAAGCTTTTGTAGAAGATGTAAAAGAAAAAGCTATCGGTCAAAAAGTTATTAAATCTGTAACTCCATCACAAATGGTGGTTAAGATTGTAAATGATGCTTTGGTTGAGACATTAGGTGGTGAAGCAGAAGAGTTAAACCTTAATGCGGTACCTCCAGCCACTGTTTTGATGGTTGGTTTGCAAGGTTCTGGTAAAACTACTACATCTGGAAAGCTCGCTTTAAGGCTTAAAGAAAAGCAAGGCAAAAAGGTGTTGCTTGCATCATTGGATATATATCGTCCTGCTGCGATGGAGCAATTGGCTCAGTTGGGTGGCCAAATCCAAGTTGATGTATTGCCTATTGTACAAAATGAAAAGCCACTCGAGATTACCAAAAGAGCTATGGAAGCGGGTAAGAAGGGTGGATATGATGTTTTAATTCTTGATACTGCTGGTCGTTTGCACATTGATGAAGTGCTTATGAACGAGGTGGCAGAGGTTAAAAAGCTCGCGAAACCATCTGAGGTTTTGCTTGTAGCTGATGCAATGATAGGTCAAGACGCTGTAACCTTATCAAAAGAATTTAACGAGAAAATCGGTGTTACTGGTATCGTTTTAACTCGTATTGATGGCGATGGTCGCGGTGGCGCAGCACTTTCTATGAAGTCTGTTACTGGTGTGCCTATCAAATTTATGGGTGCTGGCGAAAAAATGGATGCTTTAGAAGCATTCCACCCAGAAAGAATTGCTGGCCGTATTCTTGGAATGGGCGATGTGGTTTCTTTGGTTGAAACTGCTGCTGAAAAAATTGACCAAGAAGAGGCCGAGCGTGTAGCACAAAGAATGATGAAAGGTGTGTTCAATTTAGAAGACATGCTTTCACAATTAAGACAGATTAAGAAGATGGGCGATTTAGGTGGCATTTTAGGAATGCTCCCTGGGATTGCTAAATATAAGAATCAGATTGAGGCATCTGGAATTGGTGATGACTTAATCAAAAAGCAAGAAGCGATTATTCTTTCTATGACTGCAAAAGAAAGAAAAAATCCTGATTTAATCAAAGCTTCTCGCAAACAAAGAATAGCAAATGGTTCAGGAACATCTGTGCAAGATGTGAACAAGTTGCTTAAACAACATCAGCAAATGGCAAGTGTCATGAAAAAAATGAAAAACATGGGCGGTCTTGCTGGTTTTGGTGCAAAAATGATGGGTATGGGTGGCGCAATGCCAGACATGTCAGCATTAGCATCAAACGCTGATTTTGCAAAAATGGGAGGAAGTCCTAATCCGTTTGGCGGTATGGGAGGTCTTTCCGGCGGTAATCTTCCTTTTGGAAATTTCAATGGGAAGTTTAAACCGTAATAACGGGGAAGTTTAAACCGTAATAACGGAGGCCGTTATCTAAATGGTTTAGATGCGGTGAATTATAACTAAATAAACAGAGGTTTAAAAAATGGCTGTTCGTATTAGACTTGCTAGAGCTGGTTCAAAAAAACGTCCTTTTTACCGCATTGTAGCCGCTGATCAGCGCGCTCCTCGCGATGGACGCTATATTGAAAAACTCGGCACATACAATCCTATGCTTCCGAAAGATCACGCTGAGAGAGTTGTGATTAATTCAGATCGCGTAAATCACTGGGTAAGCGTTGGTGGTCAAATGACTGACCGCGTTGCCAGACTTTTGAGCGTACAACAACTTTGTGCAACACCTGCTATTCCTTCTCAAACTAAGCAATCAAAACCTAAAGCTAAAGCTTTAGAGCGTATTAGAGAGAAAGAAGAAGCTGCTAAAGCTGCTGCTGAAGCTGCTGCACAAGCTGCTGAAGAAGCAAAAGCTGCCGCTGAAGCTCCTGCAGAAGAAGCTTCTGAAGGCTAATTGGTGCTATTTTAATTGCTTGAAAATGGATTATTTGAGAAATGACTGACGACCAAGTATGTTTGGCAAAAATAGTTGGAGTTCACGGTATTAAGGGACTAGTGAAGGTAAGAAGCTATACAGCTTATGCCGAAGACTTTGTTTCTTATGGTGCGCTTTCATCTGTTGATGGCAAAAAATATACATGTGAGGTTAAAGGAATTTCAAAAGATAATTTGTTGGTTCATATTGATGGTGTTGATGATCGTAACAAGGCAGAAGAACTAAGAGGAACCGAATTATATGTTTCTCGTGAGATTCTTCCTGCTGCAGATGATGATGAATTCTATCATGTTGATCATGTTGACCTTGTCGGGCTTGAGGTGAGGTTTGAAAATAATAAAACCCGTACCGCCAAGATTACAGGAATTTTTAATTTTGGTGCCGGAGACGTCCTCGAGTTCGCAGAAGAAGGCAAAAAGCCAGTAATGTTACCCTTTGTGAAAAAGTTCGTTCCAGTTGTAGATATTAAAGCTGGTTTCGTGCAAGTATCAGAGGTTGATGGGCTTTTTGATGATGAAGAATAACCTTATTAGGAATGAAGGAAAATAGTTAAATGACTGCTGAAGCCAAATGGACAGCCAATATTTTAACCATATTTCCTGATATGTTTCCTGGTTTTTTAGGGGATTCTTTGTCTGGTAGGGCTTTATCTGAAGGTAAATGGGCTCTTAATGTTCATAACATTAGAGACTATGCTGAAGATAAGCACAAAAGCGTTGACGACACTCCCTTTGGTGGGGGTGCTGGAATGGTGATGAAGCCAGACGTTTTACATAAGGCAGTTTCATCAGTTTATACTGGTAACGGTCCTCTGATTTATATGAGCCCTCGTGGCAAAACGCTAAATCAGAAAAAGGTTAGAGAGCTTGCTGCTCAAAAAGAAATAACTGTTCTTTGTGGTAGGTTTGAAGGCGTAGACCAAAGATTGCTTGATGTAATGGGATTTGAAGAAATCAGCGTCGGTGATATCATTCTTTCTGGAGGCGAGCCGGCGGCAATGCTAATGATGGATGCTGTAGTAAGACTGCTTCCAAGCGTGCTTGGAAATGAGGCTTCTTTAGGTGAAGAAAGCTTTGAGACAGGATTGCTAGAATATCCTCAATATACCAGACCTCAAAACTGGCAAGGTATTTCGGTTCCAGAGGTGTTGATGACAGGACATCATGCCAAAATAGCCGAATGGAGACTAGAGCAGGCAATGAAAATAACTAAAGATAGACGTCCAGATTTATGGCATAAATATGAAGAAAATAAATCTGGTGGTATTTAACCGCTTAAAATAAGAGGGTTTTAAAATGAATATTATTGAGACACTTGAGAAAGAGCAAGTTGAGAAATTGGCTGGTGAAAGACCAGTTCCTAATTTCAAAGCAGGCGATACTTTGAAAGTACACACAAAAATTAAAGAAGGTGACCGTGAACGTATCCAAGTTTATGAAGGTCTTTGCATCGCTCGTAAAAACGACGGTATCAACTCTTCTTTTACAGTTCGTAAAATTTCATTTGGTGAAGGTGTAGAAAGAATTTTCCCACTTTATTCTCCAAATCTTGATAAAATTGAAGTTACACGTATCGGTAAAGTTCGCCGTGCTAAACTTTATTACCAAAGAGACAGAAGCGGTCGTTCAGCACGTATCGCTGATGATATCGAAGCAACAAAGAAGCAAGCAGAAGCTGCAAAACAAGCTAAAGCTTAAGTCTTTTGTTGTTAAAACAATAAAAAACGGAGGGTTTTCCCCTCCGTTTTTTATTTGTATAATCATCTTATTATGATAGTTTATTCTGTAGTTGTAGACATAGGGCTTTGTAAATGGCAGAACAAAAGAAAATAGTTGTGTTAGCAGGTGATGGCGTAGGAAGAGAAATTACGCGTGAAGCCTTGCGTATTGTAGATTGGTTGAATGATGAGGGGCTAGCCGATATTGATATATTAGAAAGCGATATTGGTGGTGTTTGCCTAGATAAGTATAATCGTTCAATTGATCCTGAAATAGCCAATGACATAGCTAAATCTCATGCTGTTATTATTGGACCAATCGGTGACCCTAAATGGGACAATAACGAAGATGAAAGAAAGCGCCCTGTAAATGGGTTTGTAATGCTTTATAGCTCATTTAAGTTATATGCCAAACTCAAAAGATTAAAGAAATATAAGTTCATTAAAGATGCTTCTACGATAGCAAATATTGATTTATCTCTAATTACATATACTAATCCTGCATTTGGTTTTGAAGATGATTCTACAATAGAGGCAGATGATGAAAATAAGCTAAGAATTGCGTATGATAAAACGGCTTTTTCATCGCAGGATATATATTATATATCGAAATATGTTGTAAACCTTGCTAAGAAGCAGAAAGAGAAAATATATAACTTCTATCCAAGTCTTTTTCCTAATGCGACCAATTTATGGTACAACATATTTAAATGGGTGCTAGAAGAATATGGTCTAGAAAAAGAGAATATGGATTTTCTTCCAGTCGAAGTTGCTCCAGAATTGTTTTTATCTCCAAAAATTGAGAAGCGCCCTCGCGTTGCTATTGTTCCAAATTACACCCACGATATATTATGTAATATGATTACTGTAGCATTGAACTCTCGGATTAATTCGTGCGAAGTTAGTTTTTGTCGCTCTAGTGAGCTTGAGAATATAGGTTTTTATTTAAGCAGAATTAATCCTCAAAATGATATAGCTGGTAAAGATATTGCTAATCCGATTCCTATGATATTAACTTTGGCAGATACTATGAGATATAGCTTAGATATGGAAAATTATGCAGATAAAATAGATGAAGCTATAGAAAATGTTATGGAGCGAAACGTTAGAACTAGTGATATGATGTTTGATGATGCAAAATTGCTTTCTACTGTGCAAATGGGTGATGAAATATTAAAAGAATTTGCAAGCTTGGTTAAAGCAGGATAAAAATATTTGTAGTTTAGTTAAATTTTAACAAGGATAGAAAAATGGGATATAAAGTAGCTGTTGTTGGTGCAACTGGTAATGTGGGCAGAGAGATGCTCCAAATATTGGCAGAAAGAAATTTTCCTGCTGATGAAGTTGTAGCTCTTGCTTCAAAACAATCTGTAGGTAAAGAGGTATCTTTTGGAGAAGATAAAATTCTTAAGGTTAAGGCTTTAGAAGATTATAACTTTAAAGGTACTGATATCGCATTGTTCTCTCCTGGTGCATCTGTGTCTAAAGTTTATGCGCCAAAGGCTGGCGAACAAGGTTGTGTAGTAATTGATAATACATCACAATTCCGCATGGAACCAGATGTTCCTCTTGTTATTCCAGAGGTTAATCCAGAGGCTATTGCTGATTATAAAAAACGTAATATTATTGCCAACCCAAACTGCTCAACAATTCAAATGTTGGTAGCATTAAAGCCAATCCACGATGCATATAAAATTAAAAGAGTTGTTGTGTCTACATACCAATCAGTTTCTGGTGCGGGAGCATCTGCAATGGATGAATTGTTTAACCAAACTCGTTCGATATATGTTAACGACCCAATGGAAAAAGAATGCTTTACAAAACAAATAGCATTTAATGTAATTCCTCATATTGATGTATTTATGGAAGATGGCTCAACCAAAGAAGAATGGAAGATGGTTGTTGAAACAAAGAAAATTTTGGATTCAGCAATTGAGGTTCATGCTAATTGTGCTCGTGTTCCTGTGTTTATTGGTCACTCTGAATATGTAAATGTTGAGACTTCTAAGCCAGTTGAAATTAATGAAGTTCGTAAGTTGTTAGAAAATGCACCTGGTGTTTCTGTGTTTGATAAACATGTTGATGAAGGCTATGTAACACAAGAAGAAATTGCAGGTGAAGATAATGTGTTTATCTCTAGACTTCGTAAAGACACAAGTACTAAGAATGGACTTAGCTTCTGGTGCGTTGGTGATAATCTCCGTAAAGGTGCTGCATTAAACGCTGTGCAAATTGCCGAAGTTTTGATTAAAAATTATATCAAAAAATAATAAGGCGAATAAATTATAAAAAGGCAGGTGTTTTACCTGCCTTTTTTGTTTTATGACGAATTAGGTTTATTTAACAATGTTGTTTGTTACGCATAAATTACATGCTTGAATTTGTGTGTCGGCTTATTGTTAAGCTGTTGGTGTGTGGTAGAGGTTATGCTCTACCTGAGAGCATAGACAATTTTGATAAATCAATACCCATATTTTTAATTGAGGCGTCCCATTTATCAGAATCGTTAGTGTTAAAAATAATCTCTGGGTTGGCGTCTGTAACGAGCCATGAATTATCTTTGAGTTCTCTTTCTAATTGTCCTGCTTCCCAAGCAGCATAGCCAAGTGCAATAAGAGAATGTTTAGGTCCACCACCAGATGCGATTTGTTCTAAAATGTCAACGGTAGCAGTTACTGCATATGAGCTATCAACAAGTAAAGAATCTTTGCTGGTGTAATCAGTCGAATGCAAGATAAATCCCTTACTGGTATTAAGTGGGCCACCAGTGTGAATTATAATGTCTTTAGACGCAGATACAGACCATTGGCTAATATTAAGCTGAGACAATATAGTGTCAAAGTTAATGTCTTTAAGTTCGAAATTTATAATTAGTCCCATTGCACCATGGTCAGAGTGGCTGCACATGTAAATGACGGACTTTTTGAACTCACTATCGTCAAGTGATGGTGTGGCAATTAGGCATTTGCCTACAAGATATGCACCGTTCTGTTCTATAGCCATTTATACACTCATTTTGTATTTATATATGTTTCAATATCTGTTATTTTAATCATAATTCAATGTTATTATACACTAAAATTTAGATTAGGGTGGATATTTTGGTTTTTTGTAGAATTTTATTTATGTTGTTTATGATATTAGCATTGCCAGCTAATGCAACTGACAAGCTTGAACAAACAAACCAAGATAATAAAGATGAGATACCATCATATTTAGGTTTTTTGGCTGAAGAAGATGCAGGTATCACCCCAAATGTTAGAAAAGAGTTAGAAAATCAAATTAGGGAGCAATATCCTGATATTAGCAAAGAGGATTTGTATAAAAAAACAGAACAAGCAATTCTGATTTATAAAGCCCGTCATTATGTTATTAGAAATTATGACGAGTTCAAAGAGGCTATGGCTGATAAAACTGATGCAACAGATAAAAAAATACAAAGCAAAGAAGAACAAACATTCCTAGAAAGGCTTTCTTTATTAGCTAGACATTATAATAAAAAAATTAAGAACTATATGGTTTCGTTAGATAGTTCTGACTCTGAGAATATAAAAAGTTTTGTTGCTAGTATTAAGAATTTATCGTGGCGTGAGATTGTCGGGCTTGATGGTGATAGAAGCTTTTTAGGTGAAAAGGTTGGCTTTGGAAAGTGGCTCAGAAATAAAGAAGTTAATGTAAGATTTTTAACAGATACATCGGATATCAATAATAATAAAAGCCCTAACGTTAGTATGGTGTTTAGCATGCATAAGGGCTATAAAATTATGTGGAGAGCCGAAGAAGGTGCTTTAAAAATAGATTGGAGTAAATCAGAAAATCTTGAGAGTGCTGAAATTTTGTGGCCCGTTCCTAAGCGCTTAAAAGCTGGAGATAAAGACTTTATCGGCTATGAGGATTTAATAGCCATTCCTTTGAAAATTATAGTCAAAGATGTTTCTAAGCCACTTGATCTTGTTGGTGGCGTGGAGTTTGCAGCTTGTAATGATGATGGGTGCAAGGTAATGAAAGGAGATATATCTTTGTTCATTACTTCTGGTGAAACTCAGTATGAAACATCAGCTAGCTCATTTATGCTACTTCATCGTTTAACTCTTCCAGATGATGGGTCACTTACAAAAATTAAAATAAAAGGCATTTATACTACCAAATTAGTATCTGAAGATGGTTCTCCTACATTGCGTGTGAAGGTTAATTATAATAGTCGTATCAATAATGCAGACTTGTTTATAGAAAATGATAAAGATATTAAGTTCTCAGCTCCTCGTTTGTCTGTTAATGGTGATGATCTCTGGTTTTTGCTAGAGGCTGATAAAAACACCATCCCTAAAGAAGGTTTGGTAGGTACTAAGCTTAAATTAACGGTTAGAATTAACAATATGGGCTCAGAAGCTGATGTGCTTATAGAAAAGCCGTCTGTCTTTGACATAAATGCCGAGAAACTAACTATAGGTTTGGTTTTTATAGCTATATTTGGGGGCTTTTTGTTAAATTTAATGCCTTGTGTTTTTCCTGTTATGGCTATGAAATTTATGTCATTTGCTAAATTTGGAGGCGGCAATAAAAAAGCTATAAGGATGGGGTTGTTTTATACTATCGTTGGCATATTCTTATCTTTTTGGGGATTGGCTGCTTTTTCTATAATATTAAAACAAGCAGGCGTAGCTGTTGGCTGGGGTGTTCAATTCCAAGAGCCATTATTCTTGCTGTTTATGATAGCTCTGCTTACTATATTTGCTTGTAATTTATTTGGTATTTTCGAGTTTGCTATTCCAGCATTTGCTAAAGATACTTATGAAAAAATATCTAATAAGATTGAGCTTAATAATTCAAAATACAAATTTATATTAAGCAACTTGGTATCTGGTTTTTTTGCAACATTATTGTCAACACCATGTACTGCGCCATTTTTAGGAACAGCGGTTGGCTTTGCTCTAGCCCGAAGCTCTACAGAAATTATAGTTATTTTTAATGCTATTGCTTTAGGTTTAAGTCTGCCGTACATACTCGTTTGTGCTTTGCCTCAAATAGCGATTAACGTACCTCCACCAGGGGCATGGTTAATCAAACTCCGCAGGGTGTCGGCAGGGTTGTTTCTTCTGACGGTGGTGTGGTTGATTGCTATTTTGGTAGCTCAAGTAGGAATAGATGCTTTAAGCGTATCTTTGGGAATGGTGGTAATGATATGCTTTGCAATGCTTGTTTGGTATCGCCGCAATTTTATAAATGTGGGTGATATAATTGGGCATAGATTGTCTACGGGTGATGATAGCTTGCTTGAGGATAAAACTCGTATAGAAAAAATTATAGCAATAATGGTTGTTTCTATAATCTCAATAATCTTTATCTTTAGTGCTTACAAGATAAAAGGGTATGAACAAGCTTATCAAAACCAAAGAGATGAAGAAATGCAAACTATTGACCCTGACGGTATTTGGTATCCGTTTAATCTTCAAAAACTAAATGATGAAATATCTAAAGGTCGAGTTGTTCTAGTTGATGTGAATGCTGATTGGTGTTTGACATGTAAATATAATCAGGCAACTTCGTTCTTTAATCCATCAATCAGAGGCTTGTTAAAATCAGATAATTATATGGCGATGAGGGCAGATTGGACAAGAAAATCACCAGAGATTGAAAAATTCTTAGAAAGATTTGGTAGAAGAGGTATCCCGTTCTATGCAATCTTTGGCCCAATGGTTCCAGAGGGGAGGGCTTTGCCAGAATTGCTATCTGCAGATGAGCTAAGAGATGCCTTAATATCAGCAAAGGAAAGTGAATAAGATGGATAATATGTTTGCAGGATTGTTTGTTGTTGCAGTTGTTTTTATATTGCTCAGAGAATTTAACTGCTGGTATTTCAAAATTAATGATCTTTTATCTGTTAATAAAGAAATTTTGGAGCAGCTAAAGCTTATGAATAATCAAGGTGATATTGCTGAAACTATAGCACAAAAAGCAAGCACCCCAATTAAATCAGATGTTATTATTAAAGATGATAATTCTACTATTATAAGACGCTAGATTTATCTTTTTGCGTTGCGATTTATTGTAAGGTGTATGTTATAATTTGGGTGGCTAATTGTAAGGATATGTTGCATATAAACAATATCTAGCTTGGCATAATCCTAAAAAAATCTTTTAAGCGCGCCTCTCAAGTAGATATCTATAACCAAATTGTCCATAAGCTATGAATAAAACTAATACTACATTTTTTAGGATTTATAATTCTGCAATTCCGCTTCGGGCTAATTCATCGGCACGTTCATTTTCAGGGTGACCATTATGTCCCTTAACCCAATTCCAGTTTATTTTATGACGGTTCATGGCTTCATCAAGCTTTTGCCATAAATCTACGTTTTTTACATCTTTTTTACCTGCAGTGCGCCAGTTTTTATCTTTCCAGCCATCGAGCCACTTTGTCGCGCCTTCCATAACATATTTGCTGTCGGTATAAAGGTTAATTTCGCATGGTCTTTTAAGATTGTTGAGAGCCTCAATCACGGCAGTTAGTTCCATGCGATTATTAGTGGTTTCCATTTCGCCACCGTGCAATTCTTTTTCAACCTTGTTATAACGTAATATTGCTCCCCAACCGCCTTTTCCTGGGTTGCCAGAACATGCCCCATCTGTAAAAATCTCAACTATACTCATCAATAAATTCCATATGATCCAGAAGTGCTTACGCCTTTATGAAAACGTAGCTTGGTTAAATATTCAAGAGGGTCCTTGGGTTTTACTAAAGCATCTTGAGGTGTGTTAAGCCAATCATAAAGACGAGTTAGTAAAAAGCGCATAGCACTACCTCTGGCTAAGGTTGGAATATGTCTGATTTCTTCGTCAGATAATTTTCTAACTTTGTTATAATTTGCCAATATACGGCGTGCTTTAGTGGTGTTAAATGAAGTGCCATCTTCAAAACACCATGCATTTAAGCATACAGCAATTTCATAGGCTAAGAAGTCATTACATGCGAAATAAAAGTCAATAATCCCCGAACATTTATTGTCTAAGAAAAACACATTATCAGGAAACATGTCTGCATGGATTACGCCTTTAGGCAAATCATCGGGCCACTCTTTTTCAATGGAAGATAATTCTCTATCAATTTCTTCGGCTAGCCCATCTCTTATTTCGTTAGCTCTATTGGCAGATAGCTCAAATAAAGGTCTCCATGAATCAACAGATAATGAGTTTGGTCTGCTCATGCCAAAATCTAACCCTGCAACATGCATTTCAGCCATTTTGCGGCCTAAGTCTGCACAATGTTCTAATCTAATTTTGCGGCAAGATAATCCTTTTAAAAAGCTAGTGATTGCAAAAGGCTTGCCTTCAATCTTCCCTAGATATTCACCCTTTTTATTAGCTATTGGAGTAGGGCAGGCGATACCTTTTTGTGAAAGGTGGTTCATTAACTCTAAAAAATAAGGCAAGTCATCTGTGTTTACACGTTTTTCATATATGGTAAAAATAAAGTTGTCTCGGCTGGTTTGTAAAAGGTAGTTTGAGTTTTCCACGCCTTCTGCAATTCCTTTGAAGAAAACTGTGTCGCCGATATCATATTTGCTCAAGATTTTTTTTAGCTCATCTTCAGGAACTTTGGTATATACCGCCATAAAAATTGTCCTTATTTTGTCATCTCAAGTTTTTTGAAAAACTTATTTATAAAATATTCTTTTTGGCTTTCGCTAAATTCGCCCATTCCAGACATTGTAAAGGAATCTTCCATAATTTTTCGTAAATCATCACCAGCTATAAATAATTTAAAACTCTTTGGAATGGAATTATCTGCACCAATCACACCTTCAATCTGGAAATCATCTGTTACAGGAGGGGTGATAATTAGCTCAACATTAGTAAAATTTAGCTGTCCACCTGGGGGAATGCGCATTTCTGGTTTTGATATAAGGCTGATATGGCCTTTAACTCCCTGCATTGCTTCCATTGCGCCAAAGTTATAAAAACGAAGAATACAATTTGCTCCGCCCTTAGTTTTGTTGTTGCAGGTAAAAAATAACTCGCGAGCAATGGCGTTAGAATTGTTTTGGGCCTGTACCGCAAATTTAATCGCTACATATTTATCAGGCAAGCTCTCAATATTGCGTCCAGATGCCATGGAAGGGTCAATGTTATTGCAAATCTCAATGCTTTTATCGGCAAATTCTAGGGTGAGATTTGGTTGTGGTCTTTTGCCGAACATACCAGATAACACAGAGTGTGGCACAGGCAATGTGCTTGAACCTGAACGAATATAATAAATGTTATTAGCCGCCATATGTGGGGCAAAGTCACTGTTTGGGATAAAGGTTGCAATATATCCATTGCCATCTTCATCTTCATGGATTATTTGGTTTACTACACCTTTATGAGGAGGAATGGTGCAACCAGAAACAGCGCTTTCAAGCCAGCTTAAATAACGTCTTACGTTGAATACTTTTTTCTTAGCCTTAGCAACGTCACCATCTTCTAAATCTCTGGAACAATCAACCCCCCAGACGAGAACCCCACCCTCAGAATTGCCAAAGCCAGAAATTGCTTTAGATAGGTTTTTTCTATCGTCTTTGTGTAAGGAATTATAATTATAATTACCATCGCTGTTAGCTCTTTTGAAATCTAAAAAAAGCTCTTCGGTTTGACGGTCGTATATAAACTCATCAATGGCTTGCTCGCCTTTTGAAACTAGTTTTTTAAAAATATCTGCAGCACGACCCATGATTAATCCCCTTTGATTTACTTTTACTATAAAAGCTCTTCGGGTAATTTGAAAATAGTTTTTTCTTCGCTTTCAATTATTTCTTCAATTTCTAATGAGAAATGTTTTTTAGCTTCTTCTATTACTTCGCTGATTAAAATCTCTGGTGCAGATGCTCCTGCGGTAATTCCCAGTGTTTTAATATTGCGAATGTCTTGCCAATTTATATCGTTTGCGCGCTTAATTAAATATGCTTCTGGGCAACCTGCATTAGCTGCAACTTCTACTAATCTTTTTGAGTTAGATGATTTGGGTGAGCCGAGCACCATAATTGCATCACACATTGGAGCAATTTTTTTAACTGCTTTTTGGCGGTTGGTGGT
>QKFK01000127.1 GCA_003252195.1 Rhodospirillales bacterium | reverse complement strand
TTGGAAAGATGTAGATTTAAGAGATACGTATAAAAGAACTTGGGCAGATAACATTGATATGTCAAAATATATTGGCAAAGAAACTACATCTGTTAGTGATTTATCTGATTGGTTGAAGAAATTTACAATGCCAAAAACAGGAGAAAAATACGTTTCTGATAATGTTGGTGCAGAATTCCTAAATCAAGACAAAGTAAAAGGTGTAGACCAAGTTACGTATGATAAGTTGGTTAAGAAGATAAGGGATTATTTCGAAATAGACCCAAAAGAAACAATCCTACCAGATAATGTTCAACAAGAAATTGCTAATCTTCCAAAAGTATATGGTTCTTCTGATAGCAAAAAAGAAAACAATAATAGTACTAAAAAAGAAAGCTCATATAATAAGAGTAATAATGTAAAAACTAGCAATTCTTTACAAATCAAACAAGCAGATGCAAGACAGAAGATAGAATTTTATAAATCCAAACAAAAATCTAAGGACATAAGGAATAATTTTGTTAATGTAACAATAAGCAAGAAAGGACGTGTTTAGATGAAATATATTATTGTTTTATTATGTGTTTTTTTTGTGTTTGGTGGTAACACTGCTCATGCACAAAGTTTTGATATATATCAAGCCATAAAAGACAATGATTATAGAACAATATCAAAAAACATTAAATCGCTAGATATCAGAACCATTGAGACAATATTAAAAGATACAGACAAAGTAAAACAAGTTCCTAATTTTAAAAACGAACTATTTATGACTATTATTGCATATTCGTCAGACAGTGCCGTTATAAAATATATGTTATCTTCTGGTGCTGATATTAATTACGCAGAGGGGAAAGGGTTTACCCCCTTAATGCAAGCGTGCTCATCAAACACAGATTATGTTAAACTGTTTATAGAAGAAGGAGCTAACGTTAATGCCAGAACCGAATTAATCAGCGGCAGCTCTGCTCTTAGCGTTTGCGCAGGAAAAAACAAAGAGTTAGTTAAACTTTTATTAGATAAAGGAGCAGAAGTTAATATTATAGGGGGGTGGGGGAACTCTCCTTTAATAAATGCAGCAGCACGTAATCCAGACATAGAAGTTATAAAAATGCTAGTTGAAGCGGGGGCTAATCTTGATGTAAAAAATGACGAGGGGGAAACTGCTATTATGCGTGCATTAAGTCGCAACTCAAACTTAGACATTGCTCGTTATTTAATTGAAGCTGGAGCGGATGTGACTGTGAAAGATAAATATGGTAATACAGCGTTAGGTTATTTAATCCATAGAAAAGTTGATGCACCAGATATCGTGCAAAAGCTAATAGATGGTGGTGTTGATGTTAATGCACATGACCTAAGAAACCCTTTGGAATATGCTCATGTTTGTGGTCTCAAAGAAACAGAAAAGCTTATAATCAAAGCTGGTGCAAAAATGGAGAGCGGAAATACACCAGAGTCTTTGAAAAAAAGAGGCATGGATTGCAAGCGTTATAGTAACTTTAGTCGCTTAAATATATTTAGCGACCCGCCATCAGATAAGAATGTCAGAAGATATTGGTTTTGGTAAATATATAACCAAAGTCAGCAATCTATCTGATTGGTTGAAGAAATTTACAATGCCCAAAACAGGAGAAAAATACGTTTCTGAAAATGTAGGTGCCGAATTCTTAAACCAAGATAAAGTAAAAGGTGTAGACAAAGTTACATATGATAAGTTGGTTAAGAAGATTAAAGTGTATTTTAAAGATAACAAACCATCAGGAACGACACAAGATAAAGAGATAGATAAACTTCCGTTGCCGTACAAGAATGAAAGCCACACACAAAGTAATTTTTTTGATATTAACAATGATAGAAACAGCAAAGGTCAGTCTTTATTATTAGAAAGGCACAAAGAAGCAAAACAAAAGATAGCCTTTTACCAGAGCAATAAAACTGCTAATAATATTAAGGCAAGCAAACAAATGCTTATGCTTAAAAAGCAAGGTGGTCGCTCATGATAAAAAGATTATTAAGTGCTTTAATACTGATTGGTGTTTTATTTTCTACTGCACCCTACGCAAAAGAACTAGATATATGGACATGCATAAATAAAGAGGATTATAATTTACAAAAAGAAGAAATAGAAAATCTCACGCCAGAAGATATGAAATCCATATTATCTCAGACAGAGAAAAACAATGCTGTGCCTAATTTTAAAGAAGAATTCTTACTACGCCTTGTTAAATTTAATGAAAATCCAGAGGTTGTAAATATTCTTTTGGATGCAGGAGCTAATGTAAATTACAATTATAACAAAAACGATACAACGCCACTTGTTATGGCGTCTGGAATGAACAAAAACATTGATGTTATAAAATTACTAGTCTCTAAAGGGGCTAATATTAACGCAAAAGGATATGAAGGACGAACCCCTCTTATGCGTGCGTTAGCTAACAATCACCTAGACATTGCTCGTTATTTAATTGAAGCTGGAGCGGATGTTAAAGCTAAAGACAAAGATGGCAACACAGCCTTAGTTTATTTGCTAGATAGAGATGAAAAAGTAGATGCACCAGATATTGTGCAAAAGCTAATAGATGGTGGAGTTGATGTTAATGCCTCTAAATGTCAAATTCCTCTCGAATACGCTCATGTATGCGGACTAAAAGAAACTGAAAAACTTTTAGTTAAAGCAGGCGCTAAAGCAAAAAGTTCTTTTGACCGTCTAGAGAGGATAGGATTAAACTGTGAAAAATATAGCCAAATCACTTGCACCATTTGGTATTAGACATGTCCACCCCAACAGAAGAGAAAGACA
>QKFK01000207.1 GCA_003252195.1 Rhodospirillales bacterium | reverse complement strand
GCTAGTAATATGCCTTTACTTTCTGTTGTAACCAATGGTTCAGAACTGTGAAAAATTTCTTCAAAAAGTTTTTCTCCAGGGCGCAGGCCAGAAAATTCTATTTTTATATCTTCGTCAGGTGTTAGTCCTGCAAGGCGGATAACTTGCTTTGCTAAATCGAGAATTTTAACTGGTTCTCCCATTTCTAGCACAAAGATTTTGCCGTTATAGCCCTCGTTGCTATAGCCCAGAACAGAAGCTTGTAACACTAATTCTACAGCTTCTTTGATAGTCATAAAATAGCGTTTCATGTCTGGGTGAGTAACCGTTACAGGTCCACCTTCAGCGATTTGTTTTTTAAACAATGGAATAACAGAACCAGTTGAGCCTAAAACATTGCCAAAACGAACTGTAACATATTTTGTAACGCCCTTATGGCTACTATTATAGATATCCATTGCTTGGCAATAGCTCTCTGCTAGACGCTTAGTCGCTCCCATAACATTAGTTGGGTTTACGGCCTTATCTGTAGAAATCATAACCATGGCTTTAACGCCATATTCGCTACATGCATTTGCAATGTTCATTGTGCCAACAGAGTTAGTTATAACGCCTTCCATTGGATTTGCTTCTGTCATTGGAACGTGCTTTAGAGCGGCAGCATGGAAAACTAAATCTGGTTTGATTTCTTCCATAATATCGTTAATGCGTTTTTTATCCCTAACATCTCCAATTAATGGTTTTCTCGCAATATTTGGGTGTTTTTTTGATATTTCCATATCAATTGAATAAAGATTAAATTCACAATTTTCCATAATTGCGAGTAATTCTGGCGCGAATCCTGCTATTTGACGAACTAGTTCGCTACCTATAGAGCCACCACCACCTGTGACTAATACTCTTTTGCCTTTAATTAGTTTTTGCATTGAGGCGTGATCAAGTACTCTTTGCGGACGAGGTAGCAAATCTTCAATAGCTATGGGGCGAATTTCAATGTTTGTACTGCCATCGCTAGATTTAAGGTCGTCCATACGAGGTAAACGATAAACATTTAAGCCCAGTTCTTCCGCTTCATTTATAAGAGAAGAGAACAGCTCTCCTTTAATATTGCTATCGCTTATAATTAGCTTTTGAGGAGCATTTTTTTGAGATGATAATATATTAAAAACTCTGGTTAGCTCTTCTAATGAACCTAATATTTTTACGTTATGCAAGTAACGCCCGATACGACCTTTGTCGTCTGAAATAATACCAACAACTCTATAAGATGCGTTTAAGTTCTGGTTCATCGCACGGATGAAAATATCTGCTTCAGCACCATCGCCAGCGAGTAACACAGGCACTCTACGTGAGCCTGTTGCTTTTAGTTGGTTTTCATGGGCTTTGTCTTTGTACATTCTATATACAAAACGTGGTGCTGCTAAAAATGCAGCTAATACAAACCAGTTAATAATAAGAGCTGAACGAGGGTATCCTACTAAAAGCTCAAGCATAAATAATGCGATGAAAAAACATATAATGGCTAAAGATACAGATTTAACTATTAAGCGCACATCATATAAAGAAACAAAACGCCATGTTCCAGAATTTAATCGGCAAGCTTTGAAAGAAAATAAACAGCATAAACCAAGAATAACGGCCATTTTAAGAGTTGCTGTACCATTAAAATAGGCAAACATATTATCACCTAACCTCAAATACAAAGAAGCATATATAGACAAGGCACCTAAAATTGCATCATGAGCTAAGATAAGAGATGTTTTAAACTTCTTTAGTTTATTAATGGTAGGCATGGTTGTGTCCTAATTTTGGCTTCTGTTATTTCTTTTGTATTCTCTATACCATAGAGCAGTTTCTTTCAATCCTTCTTTTACAGAAAAAGGAGGTTTCCACCCTAGTGTTTTACGAATGGTGTCATCATTAACCTCTAAAGAAGAAGTTAGTTTTTCTATGTGTTTCTGCTTTTTGAGTAGCTTGGCTGCCATGTTCAACCATGAGATAGGAATAGGCAAAATAAGAGCAGGGCTTTTTATGCTTTTCTTTATTAATTCTACTAATTCTGCAGTGGTTAATGTTTGGGTGTCTTTAACCAAGAATGTTTTTCCTGCAGCTTCAGTTGTGGTTATACATTTTATAATAGCGTCGGTTAAGTTCTTTACATAGATAAAGCTACGTTTGTTCTTAAGAGCTCCTAATGGAAGCGGAATACCTTTATCAATTAGCTTAATTAATGAAATAAAATTGCCTTTAACTTTAGGCCCATAAACTAGAGGCGGGCGAATAATTACAAGCTCCATTTTGCTTTGGGCGCAAATCTCTTTTAATGCTTCTTCTGCCTCATGTTTAGTGAGACCATAATAATCATAAGGCGGTGTTATTTTATCTTTATCAGAAAATGGCGTTCCAAAAGTTTGTTCTCCATTTACCTTAATTGTGCTTATGTATATAAAGCGCCTTACTTTAGCTTTTACCGCTTCTTCAGCAAGTTTCTTAGTGGCTTCTAAATTAACTTCGCGATAAAGATCTAAAGGATTTTCTTCCTTTTCTTCCATTACATGAACACGTGCTGCCAGATGAACTACAGTGTCTATCTTTTTTGCAAAAGCATTGCTCCAATCGGTGTCTCGGTTTAAATCGCCGATGTTGATATTAACAAAGTCGGTTAAATCAGGAGATGCATTGCGAATAGCGCAAACAGGCATGTAGCCCTCAATGATAAGGTCATTGCACAATTGTGTGCCCACAAATCCAGTTGCACCAGTTACCAAAATTCTTTTTTGGGCAGAGCTCATGATAGGTGTTTTTTTCGCCGTCCTTTTAGCCGCGGTTCTTTTTGCAGGAGATTTTTTTCGTGGGGTCTTTTTTGCTTTGGTAAGCTTTTTGCTACTTTTTATCATCGTTATCTTCTTTTTTGCCTTCTTTAATTATGTCATATGAATCTTTTACGTCTTTAGCCCCTTGCTTTATATCTCCAACTATTTGATCTTTTATTTGTGATAGAGAAGGGTCTTTTTTGTCCCAATTAACCATTTTGTTAATAGAGGTTGCAATTGCGAGTAATGCAAATAATGCAAACACCCATTTTTTGTCTTCTGGGGCATTGATAGATACGGTTGCAAAAACGCACAAAAACACGTTTATCTTCATTATATGTTTGCAAACAATCGCGTGAGGAAGACCGTTTTGAGTTGCTTGTTGGTAAAAATGTTCTCTGTGAGCCTGCCAGAATTTTTTGCGCTGAATAATTCTCTTAATTAATGTAAATGTTGCATCATACAGATAATATAAAGGTACTATAAGCGCGACCGTCCAAGAAGTTTCTCCTGCGAGACGGATTAGAGACCAGCCTAATATAAAGCCAAGTGGAATAGACCCAACATCACCCATAAATATTTTGGCATTGCCCCAATTAAAGAATAAAAATCCAATTGTGGCACCGCAGATAACCAAAGAATATAGCCCAAAATCATGTGGAATTAAGTTTAGTACGGAGAGTAAAATTATAGATGTGGCGATGGAAATGGTCTCGGTTCCTGTAATACCATTAATGCCGTCCATGAAATTATATAAATTTATGAACCATACCCATATAAAAGCTAGGGCTATTCGCTCAAGCCATAACGGTATATAAGAAGGTGTTAGCGCTAATTCTTTAGGAATAAAATATAAGCAGGTTGAGACCGCTACAAAATGAAAAACTAGGCGAATAGCAAAGGATAGATTTTTTTTGTCATCAACCCATGAAAGCAATGCTAGGCCAAAAGTAGATGCTACAATTAAGTTAAATTCTAGGTCAGAAAGAGCAATTTTCCAACTTCCTGCATCGCACTGATACCTAACTGCAAAAAATCCCGCTATAATTGTAAAAATCACAGCTATTCCACCACCTCGTGGGGTTGGAATTGTATGGCTAGAACGCTCATTGGGAATATCTAAGAGGGCGTTTTTATTTAAGTATCCAATGAGGAAAAAGGTTAATATTGCAGATATGGATATAGATGAGATGAATAATAAAAATAGAGGAGACAAATTAAACATAACAAAAACCTTCCTATCATTGCAATTTGACAGGATTATAAAGCGTAAATCAAAATAAGGCTATAAATTTATACGGGCAACATAAAAGAGCTGCACAACACGATACCAGCAACTGCCCAGAATACAAAAAGTTTAGCAGACATATCGAGTTCCTTTCAATAACAAGGGTAAAAATACTCAAATTCTGTACTCAAACTATACTGGTTTAAGTTCAAAATCAATTTTTTTATTGTTATTGCAATGGAAAGGGCTTCTGCTCAATTATCTCCATCTTTAATCTATATATTAGCATCATGTGAGGGAAAAACCAACAATCAAAATAGGATAAACCCACTCTAAAACTTAAATGAATTCTAAGTTATTTTGTAACCTTTTGTTCTATGAGTTTTTACTTAACCAATCTTGGAACATTAAAATATTCCATAAACGATATTGGTTGTTTCTGTGCCCTGAAAGGTGTTTTTTCCAAACTTTTTGCATTTCATCAGGGTTGAAGAAGCCTTGTTCACTCATTTTTTGTGGATTTAACAGCTCTTCTGCCCATGGGCGAAGGTCATTTCTGAGCCAGCTGCCAATAGGAATATAATGGCTGGTTTTAGGACGGTTAGCCAAAGTCTTTGGAACATATTTATATAAAACATTACGTAATGGAATTTTGCCGAATCCATTATTTATTTTGTACCTCATTGGTAAAGAGCATGCAAACTCATATATTCTGTGGTCAGCTAAAGGTTCTCTCATCTCAACCGAATATGCCATTGATGAGCGATCTACACTGGTTAGTACATTATCACACAAATAAAATAGTGTGTCTTGAACCATCATTTGCGTAATGTAATTGTCATTGTCATTAAGATGCTGAGAGTAATCTACCCAGCGTGTTTTATCACTCATAAAAGTTTTAGGCTCATCGCAATTTTTTATTATGTATGATGGCCTATCCCAATGAGAAACCATTTTAAGATACATTTCTTTTTCATCGCTTGCCTTTAATAGGCGGGCAAAGCGGTGGGCGTTTTCACCAAAACGATGATAGTTTTCTAAAGATGGAAATAGATTGGTTAACCCGCGTTTAGCAGAATTTAAATGAGACACAGATATTGCATTTATAATAGATGCAGCGGTACTGCTTACTGGAAGCCCAAGAGATTTTCTTAATGTGCGAATTTTATTCGCCCAAATATATCTATTATATCCACCTAAAAATTCATCGCCACAATCACCCGCTATAGCAACTTTAATATCTCCTTTGAGCTTTTTCATACTAAGAGCTGATGTTATTTGGTTTACATCGGCAAATGGTTCTGAGTAAGTTGAGCTTAAACTTGGTATGATATCTATTGCGTCTTGTGTTTTGAAATTTATTTCAGTGTGGTCAGTTTCTAAGTGATCTGCAATTTTCTTTGCGTGTTTAGCTTTGTCATATTCGGGGGAATCAAACCCCATGGAATATGTCTTTATTTTTTTATCTGAGTTCGCCTGTAAAATAGCAGCAATAACAGATGAATCTACACCGCCAGATAGTAAGACACCTTTTGATGCGGAGGTGTTGGCTGTTTCTAAAATAGTTTCTTTTAAGAGCTCTTCTAATTTATCTGCGGCATCTTTTTCGGTGCCTTTAAAGCTGTTTTCTATTCCTTCTTTCATTTTGATTCGTGGGAACCAATATCTAGATGGCTTAATAGAGGCGCTAGGGTTATCTGCATTTGGGCAAAAACCAGATGGTTTACCTTTATATTTATCTGAGCTTAAATCAATTTGCAAAAAGCAAGCTCCCTGCAACTTGTGTATTCCGTCATATATAGTGTGATGAGATGGAATAAAACCGTGACGCACGAATAGTGCTAATGCCTCTTTGGATATTTCTTTGTTAAAAAATGGGTTGGCTTTAAGTGCGCTTAGCTCTGATGCCCACATAAAATATTTGCCACACCAGCCATAATAAAGAGGTTTTTGGCCAAATCGATCGCGAGCTAAATAAAGCGACTTTTCTTTCTTGTCCCATAATGCTAAAGCAAACATTCCATTTGCTTTACTTAAGGCTTTTTCTAGTCCTGCATTAGCGATATATTCAATAAGAACCTTGCTGTCTGATAAAGCATCACTCCTGCCTAATTCATTTTTCATATCTTCATGATTATATATTTCACCATTGCAGGTTAAAACATATCTGCCATTGTCTGAGGTAAGAGGCTGAATAAATTCTTTAGAAGATTGGGTTATGAATAGGTGGTTGTAGGAGAGAGCAATCCCGCTTTCTTCTTCGCAATATATTTCTTTATTATCTGGGCCTCGATGGTTTATTCTGCTCGCCATTACATCTGCAGTTGAACGTAATAATTCATAACCTGAAGATGCAGTGATATCGATATAGCCTGAAATGCCACTCATTTTATGCCTCTTTTTTAATCAAAAAAACTGTCTAATCTGGAGTGAATTTTTTTTGTTGCCTTAGCTATTGTTGGGCAAGAAACATCATATCTTTCTCCAGTTTTTATTATATCTGCCGAGAATGTTTTTAGTTCGCCAAATTTGCCACTTTCAATATCTTTTTTAAGCGGGGGAGAATATGCTTTTGGCATTTCTTTTATATATTCAACAATGTCTTTAATGCTAGGGTTGTAACCTTGAGAGCGAGCGACATTGGCAATTTCATTAATTATATTTTGCAATTCGCTTCTTGCTTCGTCAGATGTTAGAAGTTCGCCAATATTCATCATATTTGCAGCACAAGCTAATGATACCGCACCAAAACTGGCATTTTGTTTCCAGATAACCTCAGCTTCACTTTCTTTTATTTCTGTGTGCAGATTAATCTCATTAAGCATGTTAACTATACTGACGAGTTTCTCTCTTTCGGTGTAGCGGTTGTTGGCAATTTCTAGGGTAATGTCAGATGAAAACATTTCGCAGGCATTATGTTCATTTTGGTTAAACAAGCCATAGCGCAAAGTTCCGCTGGCAACTGACGTGCCATACTTTTTGCGTAATGATGATAAAGATGCGTATCCGCTAGATAGAGATACAATTACTGTTCCTTGAAGGTTTTTTGGAGATAAAGCAGAAACAGAAACATCTACTTGGTTTGATTTAGAGGTTATAAATACAAGTTCTGGTTTTTGGTTTAAGATAAAAGCTGTTTCTGGTCTATAGTTTTTTTCTACCAAAGAAGGCGTGCGGATATAAATTCCTTCGGTGTCTATTCTCTTGAGGCTAACAGGGTCGGCAAAGCATATAACTCTTTTTCCTGCATTGCAAAAATGCGCCGCTAAAAAACAACCTATCGCCCCCATACCAACAATAACAATTGGGGCTCTGGTATCTTTTTCTTTAGTTAAGTCGGATATTGTTTTTGCTTTTTCTTCGCTAGAAATTACAGGGTGACGGAAAGATTTTGCCTCTTTTTTATCTTCCTCTGGTTCTAAAATTTCTATGTTCTCAGGTGTGTCATCATCTATGGTTTCGTTAACAGGTTTATCGCTTGCGTGATGCTCTTGTTTGCGCTGATTGTATTTGCGCAAATAGGCAGAGAAAACACTCTCTGTCTGGGCTGTGATTTGAGAATCTGAAAGTGGTTTTGCTTCTGTTAATTCTTCTTCAGAAGGCAGTGCTTCACCTTTGTTATCCTCTTTTTCATAAAAAGGATAATCCTCAAATGAAGTATATTTGTCGGTATCTTTTGACACGTGCGCCTTCCTTAAAATCTTTTTAAGAAGTATAGTTATTTGTTTTTGCGTAGTCTAGCACAATAAAAACCATCCATGCCGCCACGGTCTGATAAATAAGAAGGGAGAGAACGGAATTCGCCCTTTTCTGTAATCATCATGCTCATTTCTTTGCCAAGTTCATTTGGGGCAATAGGGCTTAGTTTTAGAGGTAATTCAGTTTCTAATATTTGCTCAATTTGTTTTTCACCCTCTTCTGCTTCAAGAGAGCATACGCAATAAATTAAGGTTCCACCTTTTTTAAGCAACCCACAAGCAAGACGAAGCATTCTCTTTTGAGTTTCAAGGTTGTTCTTTACATCATTAGGGCGACGGAGGTGCAACAAATCTGGGTGGCGACGAATAGTACCAGTTGCAGAACAAGGAGCATCTAAAATTATCAAATCGTAACCTTGTTGTAATTGACTATAATATTTATTACCCCACTCAATAAAGTCAGAAGTCATAATTTCACTAGCTTGCAAGTTGGTGCGAGCAAGGTTTTCTTTAAGACGCTCTATTCTTTCTGGTGAATTATCAATAGCAGTTACTTTTGCTCCGCCAGCTAGTAATTGCATGGTTTTTCCACCTGGGGCGGCACATATGTCGAGAGCTTTTTTATCTTTAATCTCTCCTGCAAGCTTGACGGCGATTGAAGCACCAATATCTTGCACCCACCAAGAGCCATCGGTAAATCCTTCTAGTTCTATGACATTGCCATAAGAACTTAAGCGAATAGAACCTGTTGGCATTAATGTGCCATCAAGTTTATCTGCCCATTTAGCTGGGTTTTCTTTAACGCTAATATCTAACAATGCTTCGCTCATATTTGCTTTAATAATAGCTTGAGCTTTTTCTTTGCCATATGCTGCTTCCCAGCTTTCTTTTAGCCATTTAGGGTGGTTAAGATATTCTTTGCTAGAAATTTCTTTGGTAAAAATATCTTGCTCACGGTCAATTCTACGCAAAATTGCATTTACCATGTTTTTTTGGTGCATAAAATCTTTGCTTTTGGTTAGTTCAACAGCGGTGTTAACGGCGGCATATGCTGGAATATCCATAAAAATTAATTGAGTTACACCAATGCGCAAAATGTTTTTTACGGCTTCTAATTTGAAAGGAAGAGGACGGTTTAGACACTTATCAATAATAAAGTCAATCTGCCCTTTTCTGCGGAGGCATGTTGAAACTATCATACGAATAAGACCACGGTCATTACTAGCGATGTCATTATTGGCAAATTCCCTGCTTAAGGCAAAATCTAGCATTTGTTTGTTAATGATGGTGTCATTTAATATGTTTAGTGCAATTTTGCGTGGGTTTGCTTTTGACATTTGGCCGTCCTTTCTAAAATAAATATAGCCCATATTGCTATAAACAAAATGTAAAAGCAAAGATAAGTTTTATTTCTACTTAAGTTCTACTTGCGTTCCTATTTTGTTTGTTTTATTCTATATTAAAGGTTGAAATATGTAAGGTTTAATATCTACCATTAGGCGAACATAAAATATGAGTGAACGTAATTTTAAAATATTAAAAGTTGCTGTTGGGGTGCTTTTATTTTTGTTTTTGCTTTGTGATGCTGAGGCAAGGACTAGCCATGATCAGATTAAAGGGCCAATTAACGCTAGGCTTATAAAGGTTGTAGACGGAGACACTCTTTTAGTTTCTGCTCATATCTGGCTTAGTCAGGAGGTTGAAACATTGGTGCGAATCAGAGGGATAGATGCTCCAGAGCTTAAAGGTAAATGCGCTAAAGAAAAAAACATGGCAGAAGAAGCAAAAGAATATATGGAGAAAATCACTAAAGGCAAAATGGAGTTGTATAGCATAAGCGAAGATAAATATGGTGGGCGTATATTGGCGGATGTGGTGGTTAATGGTGTTAATATATCAAAATTGATGTTAGATAAAGGTTTGGTCAGAGCGTATGGCGGGCAAAAACGCGATGGTTGGTGTTGATGAGAAGTCGAGAAGATTATACAGAATCTATAGAAGATTTAATAGGTCGTCCAATGAAGGATAAGGCTTATTTGTGCTATTATGAACAAAAAAACCTAAGCGAAGCCCTAAAACAAATGGCTTTTAAAAAATACGGGCATACAGGTGTTAAGTTAGTATATGATGGAAATCTGTACGGTTTCATTATGAACCACCCCTTTTCTATTATTGAGAGTGAAGATATAGGTGAATATTTAGAGAGATTGTATAGTATAGAGACAATTGAAATAGAAAATATCCCGTTATTTGAAGAAAGACTAAAAAGCAAGATAGGTATAAGCTGGGGTAGGAGAAGCAACTGCTTCGAGACTTGTTTCTATATAGTAGGAAAAACAAGCAGTTTTTGCTAAGAGAATTTGGCGCGTTGTTATTTTGTGAGCGCTTTTATAAATTCAGATGTTATGGAGATGCTAGCAATTGCTGTCGATATTTCTGCTAATGTTAAAAGGTAGCTAAATTTAGCTAGTTTTGGCTATCGTTTTAATAAAGATTCTTGTTTGCTGTGATTTTCACACTTGATTTTTGTCTATTTATACATATGTTTTAGACATATTCTAATTAATGGGGAAATGGGGATATGTCTTTTTCAGATAAGATGCTTGCAAAAGCCGAAAATATTCAAAAGCTAGTTAAAAGAAACGGCGGTAATAAATTTGTTGCTAAAACTTTGGTTGGTTTGTCTTTGCTCACAAGTTTAGGGGCAGGAGAGTTGCAGGCACAAGAGCTAAATCACGAAAAAGATTCTCTTAATAATAAAAAAGATTTGAAAGAGCTTTTTGATTTAGATTTCCAAAAAACAACTGCTAAAGAAGAAAGCCTTGCTTATAGCTTTGGTTATGAAAATAT
>QKFK01000106.1 GCA_003252195.1 Rhodospirillales bacterium | reverse complement strand
AACCCATTTAGCCACACCAGCAAATCCCTCCGCCACATTGACTAATATAGGAGCCATCTCCACTAATGCAGAATTTAAGTTAGCATCAATAATTGAGTGCATCGTTGCTAATTGGTCTTGAGCATCACCAGCTTTTTGAATTAATGAAGCATCGATTACTACACCAAGCTCTTGCGCCTTCTTACGAAAACCGTCTAGTCCTTTTGAACCATCGGTGAGCATGTTAACCATAGTAACACCACTTTCACCAAACATCTTAATCGCTATACGAGCTTTATCAGCTGGAGATTCAATTTTTGCCATATAATCGGCAACTTCATTTAACACATCACTGCTAGACTTGATTTTTCCTTCACTATCTTGAACCGAAATTCCCATTTGCTCATAAACAGTTTTAACCTCACCAACCCCTGCCGCTGTTTCACCAATACCTTGGGTAAACTTACGCATCGCCGCATCTAGTTTTTCTTGTGAACTTCCAGTTTGTTCAGCCGCATACCTAAGTTCTTGCAATTCATCAGTTGTTAAACCAAGAGCCTGAGCCGCATCGCCTAAAGCATCCATCTCTGAGATTGCCTTACTAGATGCATCAACTAGCTTGTTGATTCCAATAACCGCAGTTCCTATTCCAGCAGCTAGCAATAGCCCAGATGGTCCAACTGAAGAAAGCACAGAGCCAAACGACCCCGCTGCACCAGCTGCAGATGAGAATGTATTTTTAACCTCTATTGAAGTGGCGTTAACCATTTTTAATGCCATAGACGTTGGTTGGCTCGCTTTTTCAATACGCTGTAAAGCTTTTTGCCCATCAGAGCCAATAGTTTCTAAAGCCCTTTTAACGGTATCAGCATCTTTTATCGAGAGCCTAATAGATAAATTTTTGCTGCTCATGCTCATTACTCACTATTTGTTGATGATATTCCAGCCAACATTCCTTTTTCAAAGTCCTTTACAAACTCCATCATAGCAGGAATGTTATAGTTCTTTATGCGAGCGACATCTAACCAAGCGTTCAAATCAACTCCGATTATACCACCAAAGCTGGTTTTTAATTGCCGTCCGCATATTTCAATTAAATCTAGGAATTGATAGCCCTCTTCAGTCTCTGGCATAGTAGTATCAAATTTACATGAGCCTTGCGGACACATATCTTCTTTGTACTCTATATTGAACCTTCTACAGGCTTTACAGTATTCGGGAGCGGAGCCATAGCTCCATTCGGCTCGCTCCCTAAACCTTCCCCCTCTGAGATAACCTTAATTATCTGGCTTAAATATTGATTAGCAAAATTGTCTGCAATATTCGGCAATAAGAACAAAGTGTTTATATTTTCTTCATTAACGGCAGATGGATTGTCATCTTGGTCCAACACACCGCTCCATTCTGCGATTGCTTCTTTTCCCAACGCCATATAAAACAACAGTTCAGTAACGGCTCTCTGGTTTTCTTCGATTGATAAATCTGGTAGCTTAACAATTTGCCCACCAACAGACTTAATAACAGCCTGGTCTTTCATTAGTGCGGCAGCATTGAGCAAACCCTTAATCTTTGCCTTTTTATAGATAACAGCATTTACTGGTCTAGCCTTAACTTTAACACCATATCCAAGGTCTAACACTAAAAGCTCTGTTACTTCTTTTCCTAGTTTGACTGACATATTAATAACTCGCTGTTGTATTAGTGAGGGTTACTTTAACAACATAACCATCATCATGCTCTGAAGAAGCACGCCAGTTATATGTTGACTTAATTCCACCTGGGCCACTAACTGGTTGCTTTGACTTTTCTACAAAAACTCTAGGCATTTCAAATTTAATTGATGAGCCATCATCCCTAGAAAATGAATATTCAAGCGAAATAGGTGTTTCATTACTTCCAGCTAATTCTAGCGATGTATCTGTGCTCATTAGCACCTCGACACTTCCTGTGGCATTTGCCTCTGATTCATCGACACCCTCAATCTTGCCATCATCCCTGATTGTTTCAACGGCTTCTAATGAGTTGGAAAAACTAAAACTTCCACCAACAACATTGGCAAAATAGTCTTCGCCTTTTTTAACCGCTCCTTTAGAGTTGCTAAAACGGTTGTTTTCATACTTAGATGGAGACGAACTAATAGCAGCAGAATAAAGCTCTTCACTTTGCCCCATAGCTGAAATAGACATCTTGGCATTGCCAGAGCGTGCCATAGAAAATGATAGCCCACCAAGTTTAACACCCATTCTACGCTTGAATACTGGACTTGATAATCCGATATGCCCCTCTTCAAACACCAAACTCGGCAAAGTGCTGTTACTTGGAACAAAAACGTGAGTATATGATCCATCACCATTATCAGTAGTTGTTGGCGTACCAAAGATACCCTTAAGCCAAAAGCCAGTCTCTTCAGTCATAAACGGTGGCTCAATGTTCCCCTCAACTTTTTCACCTTCATAATAAGGGTCTTTGGCTTGGCGTCCTTGTCCCAAAAGAGGGTCATACCCCAAAGCTTTTGAAGAGCCTAAATCGGACGAGCCAAAACTAAGGTTCCAATATTTTGCAGACGTGCCTGAACCGTAACTATCTTCAAATCCACCGAGTAGTTGTACGTCACTACCATACGCTCTTGTTTTAGGCATAACTTTAAGTCCTTATTCTAATAGTTTGTATCACTTATATAATGTAACGAAACAGGTAGCACCACAGATGCCACCAAATGAGTTCCCCATTCCCTATCAATGGAGTTTTGTTTAGGGGCAGATATTGACAAATACTCAATACCGGGAATGTCAGCCGCTGATAATTTGTCACCTATGGCTTTGACTAATATATCCCTGTTTTTTCCTGCTTCTTCTTCCGTTTTAGCTGCACACGCAATTTCAATATCAAAATCTAGCCTCATGTCGTAATTGGCAGACGGTCCAATCGTATAATCTTCCTCGTCCAGCTCGCCCTCAGGCAGAATTACAATTTTCATTCCTGGAATAAGCTTCTCTGGCACTTTGATATTACTTAGCACCTCAACACCGTCTATAGTGTTTAGTATCTTTTTTATTTCATCTCTCATGCTCTTATACAGTCTAGTTTATAGATTAAACGCATATCATCAGCCTTAGGCTCTGACTGAATTGAATATTCATCACCATCAATGCTAATTATTTCGCCTTTTTTTACGTCAAACGATTGATTAGTTAGTATCTCAATAGTTATCTTCTCATCTATTAATGAGTTACCACTAAAACCGATTATTTCATCAGGTTGAGACACAATAACCCTAATGGGATATTCATTCCCATCAGCTGCTTTATAAATACCATTTTGGGATATTTGGGTTAAAAAAATGCCGGACAATGCCCGGCTAAAAACATTGCTCGGCATTTTACACCTACTTAAAGTTATACGATTTTGATATTTACTTCAGTTGAACCACTAGGAGCAGCAGAAACTGCGACACCAACCAAAGTGTTATCTGTCGCAGTTACGGTAACTGAACCAGATGTCGCAGAAACATACACACTTGCCCCTACAGCAATATCATCGGTGGTAGAGCAAGGAACTGTGAACACCCCCTCTGTATCAATAACAGTTGTCCCATCTTCAGCATCAGTTGATGCAATACCAACTAGATCACCGATTGCGACAATATCTCCACTCATAACTGTATCGGCTACCGCAACCTCAATCCTTTTTCCTTCACTAATCTTATTTTTCATCTCTATTGTCTTTCAATTTGAATTAATAAAAAGAGAGGGCAAAACCCTCTCTTAACTCACTCGTTTAGCTTTCAAATACTAAGCACCTTTTTGGAAGTAAGTTCCGTAAGCGCCTGCTGCACCAACGCCAAAATCCAATGCAACTGAAATTTTAGTGGCTTCCGCATTATCTGGGTTTGATGTTCTAACCCTTGGGCCAATTTCTCCTTCAAGATAAGCGACCGTCAAACCATTCATCATTGGGTCTGCGAACAAATACCAATCTTTTCCGCTTAATTCAGCTTCACAAATAGGTGCTAATTTACCTGCAAATACATTGATTTTATCTGCTTCATTTGGAACATAAACTGAAGAGCAATATTGTTCTGCCTTGGTTTCGTTCTCAGGACTTACTACCAAAGACTTAGGTCCGATACCTAATTTTTCTTTGTCTAATCCTTTTTGATTACGCATAGCTACCCTTGCGGCACTTATAGCATCGTATGACAAAGCTGTCGCAGTCGCATTGTAGTTTCCACGGCTAGCGTTAAATAAAGCTGATCCATCGGCTAATTTACCATTCTCTTTTACATATTCCCAAAATCTTTTGTTTTCGAATTTGGCAATAACCAAACCAATATTGTTAAAATGGTTTGCAAAAGCCATAACATCATCATTAACTAAAGATTGGCGTGTAATAGAGTATGAACTTGCATATGTCTCAACTTTAATGTTTTCTCCGCTTTCGTTCACCTTACCTTGTTCAAACTCACCATTTTGCTTAAGCTTTTTGAGGTCAGGGAAACTACCCAAAGATACTAAAGAACTAGGTTTAAAATCGTTAACAGTAACTATTCTAGCTATGCTCTTAAAGCTCTGTTGTGCTTCATTATAAACAGGAATAAGTATTTTATGACCTACATTTGCAAGAATTGCAGGGAAGTCTGATGTAGTCATTGCACGTTCAACTAAAGCACTACTACTTCTCTCTTTAGAACCAGTATAATCCCTCATCATTTCTGCTAAAGACATACCCATATATTCTCTGGCTTTGCCTTCTGGAATCACATGTTTTGAATGTCGTGCGGCGAGAGCTGTTTCAATAGCGGCACGTTTACTCTCTTTTGAATCATAATCTATGCCAATCTGTATAGATGGGGAAGTTCTAACTTCTTCAGACTTCTTTGCCATTTCATCAAAGGCGAACTCTCTTACTTTATCCACAGAATGATCTGCAGCGCTCATACGAGCAACAAAATCGCTACCTAAATTTGCCTTAGTTGCGATATCATTAATTGAGCGAATACGCTCACGCTCTTTTTTTGTTGCCTCTGCTCTAATAGCTTCAGCATCTACTTGGCTACCGGTTTCGGCAGCGTTTTCTTTGTTTGGTACAGGCATATCATCATTATCCTTATTTCTATTACCTAAATAAACAAAATCGCAGGTGTTTTTATCATCCTGCGACCTAACCACGGCACCGGCATCAGCACCAACTGGAACCAATGATATTTCATATGGCTCCCAATCAACCGCTCTATAGAGCGGAACTTTTCCATCTTCTTCGGTTACCTCAAACTTATTTACACGGTAACCAATCGATAAGTTTCTTAAAATCCTATCTTGAATATCTTGCCAGATACCCTCGACATCTTCTCGCTTAGATATGCGGACAATCGCTTTACCTATGCCGTTTTCAATCCAAGCTCTTAAAACTACACCGACTATATTGTCAGTAGAGCTTTTACTATGGGTATCAAGGACAGGTGCATTGCCGCTGTTCAAACGCTCTAAGTTGACTGTAGAATCTGATACAACCAACTCTTCATCATAATCGCCATCCCAGTCGTGTCTTCGTACAGTTGCCCCAGTAGTCCATATGACTTCTATTTCTCGGCTATCTTCACTCCCTTTAACTTCGGAAATATCAACAGACCTAAACCTCGTTTGAATCTCTTTATTTTGATTTTTCTTTGGCATCTTCTTCCTCATCTTCTTTGTTTGAATCTTCAGTAGGTTTGTTATTTAATCCAGACCTAGCATCGCTTGATAATTTAACTCCATAGTCATCAAGAAACTGATTGTTCTCAGCAATCTTTTTGACCTGTCGCTTAAAGTTATAACCACGCTCAGAAACAGCTTGCTCCATAGTCTTGAAACCTGCTTGAACTTGTAATATCTCTGCATTTGTATCTTTAAGAGGATCAATCATCTCATGAGCGGGTGGCATCCATTCAACTTTTGAGATGTTATCTTTAACTAGCCCCGCCAATTGAATTGTCTTCTCAAACTCTTTAACCACTCTTTCACAAAAAGTTGGTATTAAGTAGTGCCATTGAATTTGAGAAGATTGTCTGCGTTGTTCTACCTTACCTGCTCTAAGAGATGAATAATTGGCTTGGCTTAAATCACCAGTTAGCTGGTCATATGTAACACCAGCACCCACAGAAATTGCCTGATTATGTTGTTTAGAATAATCGTTATGAGCACTTGACCCTGTCGGATTAATTGTTTCTACACTTTCGCCAGGCTTCAAATAGCTAATCATTCCTGGTTCGACTTGCCTTATTGGGCTACTTCCACCTGATTTATCACCTGTTATAGGTGTACCAAACGTTCCGTGAGCTTCTTCATCGGTGGTTATAAACACACCAAGGCAAGCCTCTACTTTTGCTCTAAATAGTAAAGCAAATTGATACTCATCTAAATCCTTTAACTTATTAATAACAGGAGCCAATCTAGGCTCACCTCTCACTTGACCTGGTCGCTCCTTGAAAAACAGGTGGAACACCTCAGATGCAGGCACTCGATTAGACTTTAAGTTGCCGTAATAGCTTCCTGGATGTTCTTCATAGAGCCAATAAGCAACCCTCTTGCCTAAGTCATCGAACTCAACCCCATTTATAATTCTTGGTTTAATTTGGTTTTTAGTTAAATCTAAAAAGTCCCCTTCCAACAATTGAAGTTGCAACGGTATTTTATAACCATCACTAAGCCTTCTACGGCGAAACCTAATCAGACATTCACCACTTTCTAATGATGATCTAAAAGCTAATGCTGTTAGACCATAAAAATTTAGATCTCCATCGGCATCACAGTCCGTACTATCGGCCCAAGCGTCCCATAAAGATTGACGATTTTCATCTTCGAATGATGGGGTAATCCCATCACCTATGACATTAGAAACTAATGTTGATATAATACGCCGAGCATATGGGTGATTGCGAACTAAGTCTCTACTTTTATTTCTTAATGGAATCAATCCATAGCTTATTTCGCTATTCGCATCAGTTGATGGGGCATACCAACCACTACTAGATAGTGACGATTTTGCTCCATCATAACCTCGTAGTAAATCTAGTTTCAAACGAGCAGTGGCTCTCTTAACACCAGCTTGAGGTGAAAATAGAGACACTACTTTATCAATAACGTTTTGCTTCATTTTCAACCACTCTTAAATGATGTTCTATATGACCTCGGTTTTTTAGCCGATACGCCCAGCTCTGAACGCATATTATCTCTAATTTTAATCATCTCAGACAATGATCTATAAGTTATAGTTTTGCCATTATATGAGACCGAAGTTACCCCCTGAGAAATAGCATCCTCAAGGGCTTCTAATTGTTCTTTTGTATAAGCCATATTATCTTCTCCAATAACCACCTCCCATCCACACAGAACTAGAATTATCTGGCTCAGGCACAGATTTAACCACCTTTGTAGCTGTCGTAGGATTAACAACAATCGGTGATTCCATTCCTTTAAGTAAGTCTAATTGTTCTTGTGCTGGTGGTGCATTTCTCTCGGAAGCCAATCTTTCCCAATGAGATGACTGCCATTGCCCCATACCTAAAGAATATGCAGCGGCCATGGCATAAACACGACAGTCTAAATTCTCATTTCTTACCCTTGAATCTTTAACCCACTCCCTAATCAAATAGCCTTTTTGCTCTCTTTCAACGAGCCTTTCTGAGGTCAATTGCTGAAAATATAGCAAGTCATAATCTTGTGGAAAATGACACCATCCTGGAGGGAAGCCTCCAGACTCACTTGGACCATCCATATTCAACAAAGCATAAAGCTCGGCTTTTAGCTGCCATGTACCAACAGGCCAAAGCATAACACCGCCTACTTTTCTTTTTTTCTTATTATGACGTTCTCCATCTCTTCTAGTAGTATCTTGTTTGCTCGGAGTTCCTAAAATTGGAGCATGAGCAGAACCAACGCCTTTAATAGCAAAGCATTTATGTTTGCCTTTAGTAAAACTATAAACCATCTGAGGGCGATAACCGCTATCGATAGCCATAGATTCAATTTGCCGTGGGTTATTTTGCCAATCGTAGTAAGTTCTATTAAGAACCTTATTCAGCTCTCCCCAAACAAATAACTCGGCCGTATCACCTTCAAGAACTATCTTATCAATCGACCATGATGTTTTACCTATGCCCCAAGCTACAACTTCAATTTCAAGTCGGTCAGCCTGAACATCGACCCCAGCCGTTAAGAACAAACCACCTGCTGGGATAGAACCTTTATGGTAATCAGCTCTACGGTTAAACAACCTTTCTGCTTCTGGTGCTTCACCATCAACCTCAAAGCTCTCTCCTAATACTAGATTACGAAAAGCTTTTAATTTTTGTTGATCATCTTGAGCATCCCACCACTTTTTGGCAATATCATCCCAAGTTGTTAGTGGCGAATATAAAGCATTAATTGAAAAAGATGGATGCTTACCTGGTCCTGGGTTATGAGCCACCCATTCTCCTTTAGCAAGCATCTCATCTTTTTGGTGATGCTCAATCAAAGAACCGCAATCTGAACACATATAATGTGCATTGTACGGATATTGATTTTCAAATTTTAGATTTTCAAAAACCAATCTTTGTGTGAACCCACAATGAGGACAAGGTAACATAAAGTACCGCTGGTCTCCACTTTCAAAAGCTTCATCAATTCTACTCATCCCCTTAAATGTAGGAGTTGAAAACTCCAACTTCTTAGCATCACCAGTTCTATCGAACGCAGACATACGAGCATCAACCATAGACATAGGGTCACCCTGCCCATCAAGGTCGAGTGGCCAATCATCAATCTCATCAGCTAAAACATTCTTAATAGTCTTTGAACGCAAATCGACCGAACTGTTAGCACCAGTCAAAACGGCAAACCCACCGGGAAAGCGTTTAAACAAACCAGAAGAACCGTTAGATCCTTTGTTTGTTTGGTCAACTACTTTGTTCTTTAAAGCAGGTGTTTTAGATAATGTCTCCGCAAGCTTCTCCTTGTTAAAGTTTTTACTCGACAATATCGTTGGAAACACGACCAATGTTGAAGCTGGCACGACATCAATGATATAACCAAGCCATGCCAAACCAACACCTGTAAGTCCAAGTTGAGCAGATTTCTTAACGCTAACCCTGCGATATGGCTTTGATGGTGACATGCAGTCTAGAATTTCTGCTAGATATGGAGTTAATTCGAGCTTCCATTTTTCACCTTGATAAGGACCATCCGCAACGACAAGGTTATTTGATGCCCATGTTGAAGGAAGTATCTCTGGGTCTGGGGCTATCGCTTTAGCCAACTGACTGAATATGATACTCCTTGTTGTCTTCATGATTTACCTCTGCTAGTAAAAGCTGTGAAATAACTTCTTCCGTATCTTTCACCTTTTCTTTCAAAAGAGCACGAACAGCATCAACATCACCTTGAGGCAATGCTGCTATCTTCTCGCTAATCTCTGGTATTCTATCTAAACTCTGTCTAATAAGGCGACCTGCTGAGAACATATCTCTTGCAACTTCTGCCTTATCCCTTTTTTCATCTCTAGCTTCAGAGAGCTTGTGCTCTAACAATTCACGCCGAGCTTTAGCCTCTCTTGCCTTTTCTTCTCTTAATGATGACGGTTCTTTTCTATCTTCTTCTAAATCGTATAAATCATCATCAGGTTCTTGTAGTTCTATGTCATTTATATCTGCAACTTTTTGCTCACCAAATTCTCGCCTTGGATCTGTGTTGCTAGTCCATTGTCGCAAGGCTTCTTCATATAAAATTTTCTTACCATTTATTGCTTTGCCAGATAACCTGAGATTATTAATAGCTAAGGTTACTGCAGCACGACTTACGCCCAAACGGCGAGCAAGCTCTGCTCTTGTTATTAGCTCAGACATATTCACCCTATTGATTAAATTTGTTAATCTAATTAACTGATTTTGTTAAGTTTGTTAAGCAATGTTAAGTAAAATAAAACTTCTACAGAATAGAAAACCCCCGCGGCTTCGCCACCCGTATCTCTTTGAGTGCTAGGAAGAACCTATTGTTATGTGCCATCAAGTCGAGACAACTCTGATATAATGTAATCAGGTATCTTATCATTCCACTTCTCTGCTACTGGGTCAATGTCGAGTTTCTTTTTAATTGTTACTGACTTGACCAATAAAAACACCGCCACGTTTTGCTTGCCTTGCTTACCACAAAGCAATGCTCTTGATGATGAATAAGGAACAAAACTAAGATTGCCAAAATAACTCTCGGCGGCATCAATAGCCGACCACTTCCTTGGCTGGCTACCTTTTGACTTTGACATATTCTTATCCCACCCTTTGCTTATTGCAAACTCTAATGGGATAACAAGCCAAGAAGCATTGTTGGCTTTAATAGTTGCACCATCTTCAAAAACATTGTGCAACCTAACTGACTTAGAGAACACCAAAGCACTAGCACTCATGCTTCTACCCCGATTAGGATAGACATTAACCTGCCATGCTTTTTCTAACCCTTTGCCTAGCCGTGCCGAACGCACCTGACGGCGTAACTCGTTCCTTAAATATGTGCCTGCCTTTTTAATAGAAACGGTTATGGCTTTTTCAAGCTTTGTCTTTTCTTCTTTAATAATGACATTGAGGTTACCCTCGAGGGCTGCTTTTAATTCCATAACC
>QKFK01000243.1 GCA_003252195.1 Rhodospirillales bacterium | reverse complement strand
GTGTTGAATGTAAGTTTTTTATATATTTTTCGAAATTTTCGAAAAAACATGTTGATTTATTAGTTTTATTGTGTTTAATTATAAAACGTGAGTTAAATATTTTGTCTAAAATCTATGGGGTTTATATGGAAACCGAAGTTATGAATAAATTTGCAGTTAGTAGTATTACAAAAAAAGGTGGCCCAATGGGGGCATGGATTGATATGGCTAAAACTTTAGAGACTAGAAGTCCAGAGGCGTATAAGTCTATTCAAGCTAGAATGGAACAACGTAAAAATCTTCAGGTTGTAATAGCTGAGAGATTAAAGCAGGAAAAACTAAACCGTGCTTAATGCTAACTAAATATAAGCGAATTATAAAAAAACTTCCGTAAATATACGGAAGTTTTTTTATATTTAATCTGCAACATGGCATGAGTGCAACTCTTTTAACTTTTAGAGCACGCATAACACCAATTTGTTGCACTAATGAGTGAAAAGCATTTCTTTAACTTCGATTCCATCAACTTTAGATAATTTTGTCTTAAGTTCGGTTGCTTTGCCATCATCACCAATAAATTCTAAAATCATAATGCCTTCTGGTGAGCAGAAGTCTGATCCTGTTTCATGTAATCCTAATCTTGTTTTGATTTCGCAACCAAAATCAGTCAGAACACCTTGTATTTCTTTGGCATTTTTGATTCTGTCTGTTATGTGTATCCCAACAATTCTATGGTCTTTCTTCATGTTTTCCTCCTTAGTATTTGTAAAAATCATAAAGAATAATACTATAAGATGTCTTCTAAGGGTAATAAAAAAATATTCGTTCTTGATTTAATAGCTGGTCATGTATATCTCTATAATTATAAAAAAACAAAGAAAAGCGGTGTTTTTATGAAAAAGAGAGCAAACAGACTGGTTAGGCACCTTAGAAGAGATTGGCTTAAAAGTGACTTTTGGCGTAATAAATTTATCTTTTGGATCGCTTCGTTATTAGTCGGTGTGGTTGCGGTAATGTTTGCTAGGCTTTGTGAAAAAGCAAATGGTATTTTTGATGGTATATATCACCAGTTTGAATATGCTCCGTTTATTATTACTCCGTTAGGTCTTGGTCTTTGTATTTGGGTATCAAATCTATACTTTCCTGAAGCTAAAGGTAGTGGTATTCCACAGGTTATTGCTGCTCGTAAGATGAAGATATCAGTTAATAAGGTTAAGCTTTTATCTATTAAAATTGCTTTAGCTAAAATTCTTTTAACCACAACAGCCATTTTTTGCGGTGCCTCAGTTGGTAGAGAAGGACCAACAGTTCAAGTTGGTGGCTCTATAATGATGGCAATAGGTCGTTTTTTTAGAGTTGGCTCTAGAAATGCTTTGGTTATGGCTGGTAGTGCCGCTGGTATGGCTGCTGCTTTTAATACTCCAATCGCAGGAATTGTTTTTGCTATTGAAGAATTAAGCCACTCATATGGACATGTTACTAGTGGTATTGTTATGTCTGTAATTATTTTTGCTGGTGCGGCTGCTTGCTTCTTAGAGGGAAATTATACATATTTTGGTAAAATACCAGCTGAGATAACATCATCTGCGGAGCTTCCTGCTATTATTTTGTGCGTTATTATATGCGGTGTGTTAGGCGGTTTGTTTAGCCGTCTTATTATAAATGCAGAGAGAACTAATATCAGTCCTATCAGAAAAATTCGTAAAAAATATCCTATTATGTTTGCTGTTTTTTGTGGGTTAATTGTGGCTTTTTGTGGTTATTGGTCTCATGGTGAGACCTTTGGTACTGGGTATCACATGGCTAAAAATATTCTAGAAGGACACAAAGAAAGCACGATTTTGCTGTCAGCTTGTAAATATTTTTCTATGGTTTTTTCATATATTAGTGGTGTTCCAGGTGGTGTGTTTGCTCCATCTTTAGCAACTGGAGCTAGTATTGGTGGCGTAATTGCCAAGCTAAGCCCAACAAACAATTATGAAGTTATTGCTATATTGGGTATGGTTTCATTTTTAACAGGTGTTGTGCAGGCTCCAATAACATCATTTGTTATTGTGATGGAAATGACTGATAATCACGATATGATTTTACCATTAATGCTTTCTTCAATTTTTGCTACCGCTTTTTCTAAGCTAGTATGTAGGCATTCTTTATATCAATTCTTAGCAAAAGGAATTAGCACTTCTCAAAGAGCGGATATAGCAACTGAAAGTACAAAAAGTAGAACAAAATTGCATATTGCTAATATTAAAAACTTCTTTAATATTAGAGACGAAGAAAATCCTGAGGCTAAGGAAAATACATAATGATATACTCAAAAGATATCCCTCTTGCCGCAATGTTGTCCTGTCAAGGTAAAGAGCTTACAGATGGTGAGAAATATCTTTTTGAAAAATCAAACCCTCTTGGTGTAACGTTGTTTTCTCGTAATATTGAAAATAAAAAACAATTATCTATGCTTATATCTTCTATAAAAGAAGTTATTGGTAGAGATAATGTTTTAATTGCTGTTGACCAAGAAGGAGGGCGGGTTAGAAGGTTAACTCCTCCTGAATGGTTTGAATATGCAAGCCCAAGAAGAATAGCTCAATTAGATAATGCTGAGCATATTGTTAAGATTGGTGCTGAGTTAATGTCATATGAGTTCCATGAAGTGGGGATTAATATGAATTTTGCTCCACTTTTAGATATTGTTCATAATAGTATGACAGATGCTCTGGGGGATAGGGTTTTCTCTGATAATCCAGATAAAGTTATAAAGCTCGCTAAAGCTCAGTATGACACTTTTTGTGCTAACGGAATATGCCCTGTTATAAAGCACATGCCTGGTCACGGTAG
>QKFK01000073.1 GCA_003252195.1 Rhodospirillales bacterium | reverse complement strand
CCGCCTTTTTATTAATCATATATCACGTATTAGTTACCGTGTACGATTGTACAACGCTTACCATATAGATATAGAACATTAACAACATCGTAATCTACAGAAACAACACTGCTAATTTTTCCGTCTTTTTTAGCTGCTTCAATTGATGAATCGCCAATTACAACACCTACAATATTTTCAGCACATGCTGTACCTGTTTTTCTAGCTACAGCGTTTGATGTAACGCTTTCTGCTGCTCTTGAACGATTAAGCCAACCGTAACCATTAGATGATGGTACAGCGGCACAAGCAGAAGCTAACATTGGAAGTGCTACAATAGCAGCAATTTTAAAAACTTTATTCATTATCAATCCTATCGAACTATACAATTTATAACACAGGTATATATAAGATATACCCTCCTTAAAAATTCACTCACAAACTATACTACATATTAATTACCGCAACAAGCTTCAATTATCTTTTTAGCGCATCTAATTCCGTCCATCGCAGCAGAGGTAATTCCACCTGCATAGCCAGCACCTTCACCACAAGGGTAAAGACCTTTTATATTAGCCTGTAAGTTTTCATCTCGGATTATTCGGATTGGAGATGAACTCCTTGTCTCTACACCTGTTAATATTGCGTCATAAGAGGTAAATCCTTTTAATTTATTATCCATACCAACAAGCGCGTTTTTCATAGCAGATATAACAAACTCAGGCAAACATTCCGCCAAATTGCTTGGGGTAACATCTGGTTGATATGACGGCTTAACATCACCAATTTTTTTAGAAGCTATCCCTTTTATAAAATCACCAATCAATTGCACAGGTGCTTTATATCTGCCACCTCCAATGACATATGCTTTTCTTTCAATATCACGTTGAAAATACATTCCTTGCAATGGGTGATCTCCACCAAAATCAACAGGATTAACTCCTACTAACAATGCACTATTGGCGTTTTCTTTGGCTCTGGCATATTCGCTCATTCCATTAACCACCAGCAAACCTTCTTCTGATGAAGCCCCGATTACTTGTCCCCCAGGGCACATGCAAAATGTATAGCCAGAACGCTCTGATGATGAATGAATAGCAAGCTTATAATCAGCCGCCCCTAGCGCCTTATCTTTAGCAAACTTACCATATTGTGATTTATTAATTAGCTCTTGACTATGTTCTATTCTTGCGCCAATAGCAAAAGGCTTTTGCTCTATATAAACGCCAGCGTCATGTATCATTTCAAAAGTATCACGAGCCGAGTGCCCTATAGCTAGAATCAGTTTATCGCAGGCAAACTCCTTCACAACACCACGACAATCCAATGACACTGCTACCAAATTTCTATCATTTGTCTTTATATTGCTTAATTTATGCTCAAATAAATATTCACCGCCTAGACTCTCAATCTTTTCACGAATATTTTTAACAACTGTTTTTAGCTTATCCGTCCCTATATGTGGCTTTGCAAGATATAATATTTCATCAGGGGCTCCTGCTTTTACAAACTCTGCTAAAACCTTACTCATAAGCTCATCTTTTTTTAGGCCAGTCATCAGCTTACCGTCAGAAAAAGTTCCAGCCCCACCTTCTCCAAACTGAACATTAGATTCTGTATTAAGCTCACCTTTTGACCAAAATAGATTTACGTCTTTATTCCTATCTTGAACCTTTTTACCACGCTCAACTATAATTGGCCGCAAACCAGCTTCTGCCAAAACAATCCCCGCAAGCATTCCAGCAGGTCCAGAACCAACCACTATAGGGCGTACAAATTCTTTACCGACAACAGGCTTTATAATTTCTGTTTTAACTTCTTTTTCTAGACTGAACTGTTTCCATTTAGTTTTAGAAGCAACATCTTTCTCATCAAGATGTAATTTCATATCAATAGAATAAACAAAATAAACATTAGATTTATTACGTGCATCAATTGACTTTTTAGCCAAGCTCCAGTCTTTAATATCAGCAAGTTTAATCCCTAGATTATCAGTCGCTATTTTTAGCACATCATCTAAAGATGCGCCGAGAGGAGCTTTAACTTCATTAATTCTTAAAACCATTATCATCCATAAAAAAGAGCCAAAGGCTCTACTATCAAAACTGGAGGAGCTAAGGAGGATCGAACTCCTGACCCCTGCATTGCGAACGCAGTGCTCTCCCAGCTGAGCTATAGCCCCAAACATATAGCAAAGTATGATACTCTTATCCAAAAACTCAAGCATTTTTTGCAATAATAAAAGATATCCAACAGCATCAGACATCACATAACGCGTTAAATATAAAATCAGATAAATTCTTTAATCACGTTCGCCTAAACCTTGTAACGAACCAGCTTATCTCGCTGGCTCAAACCCTAGATTCCATTTGCCACAAAAAAAGAGTGGACAAGCCACTCTGGTTTTTGATGGTCGGAACGACTGGATTTGAACCAGCGACCCCTTGCGCCCCATGCAAGTGCGCTACCAAGCTGCGCCACGTTCCGCCACATGTACTCTACCGACATTATAAGGAGCTTTTTCGGTCAAAGAGCACTATCTTCTATTCCACATAACAGAAGAAAAATCAAGAATATTTTATGTTTTTATAAAAAGGTTTTAAGCTCTAAATTAAGAGACTCTAATTCAGAAATAACACCGCGAATCAAAGAGATATCATTAAACGAGGTTAGGGATGGAGACAATATTTTTTCATCATTAGGTGCGTCATCAGTATTAACATTAGTGTCTGACAACATATCAATATCACCAAGTTTCTTACTTTTAAGAAGCTTTTGAACGCCTTCAATTGTATAGCGATTACCGTGAAGAAGCTCTTTAATCTTACTAATTAAATCT
>QKFK01000107.1 GCA_003252195.1 Rhodospirillales bacterium | reverse complement strand
AGCTTTAAGTAAAAGCAAAAGCTAAAAAGAAATTGCTTTTACTTTGCTATTTATGCGGGTTTTTATTATAATTGAGCGCATATTTAATCTTTAATTTTCGGGTGAGAAAAATGAAAGAGCAATTGCTACAAAAATTATCTAATCTCAAATCTATGTTTAAGAAGAAAGAGAAAAGCATTTATACAGAAGAGCCAAAAGAGAAAAAAGGTTTTTGGTCTTATGTGCTTGATTGTTGGCATCAAATTTTTGTTGGGCTATTTGTTATAGTTGTTCTTTATTACCCTGTTGGGGCTTTTTTAGTTAATAAAATTGATGATAATTTAGAGTTTTCTCCTAAAATTACCAAAGGTCATGGCTCAGAAGCTGTGCAAATGGTGGCAGATTTAATTGATAGAGAAGTTAATCAAAATTCTTGGACCGCAAATATGCCATTTTTTATGGCTGGGGCTGTTTTAGATAATATGCCTAATTATCAAACAGGCGTGTTTTCTGCTTTATCAAGATTCGCGGTAGAGCTAACTGACCAGATTGGTAGAACCAGAGGGTCAAGCCAAGCTGACACTAATTTAGATGCCGCAGCAGGTTTGTTAAAATATCCTGGTAATGTATGGATTATTTCTAAATGGATGCCAACAGCTTCTGCCAATAAGCAATATCGCTTAGCAAGAACTAACCTTCTAAAATATAACGAGAGGGTGGCTAGGGGCGATGCTATATTTGAGGCAAGAGCAGATAATTTAATGGCCGCATTAGAAAGAATATCAAAAGATTTAGGGTCTTCGTCGGCTATTTTGGATAAAGAAATTAGAGATGGTAAAAGTATGTTTATTGATTTTACTAGCGATGATGTTTTTTATTCCACTAAAGGAAAGATCTATGGCTATAGCATGATACTTAAAGCTTTAGGCAAAGATTTTGCGAGTATTATAAAAGAAAAAGAGTTGGACACTGCTTGGGGACAAATGATTGGCTCATTTGATGAGGCTGCAAAAATGGATCCATGGGTGGTTGTAAATGGTTCTCCTGATGGGCAGTTCTTGCCATCGCACTTAGCGGCACAGGGTTTTTATCTATTGAGAGCCAGAACTCAATTGCAAGAAGTAGTAAATATTTTAGTTAAATAAAGGCTGGTTATAATGCAGATATATCTGCCTATAGCAGAGACCTCGGTTAATATTTTTGTCCTGCTAGGATTGGGCGGATTAATCGGCGTGATATCAGGATTGTTTGGTGTTGGCGGTGGTTTTTTAATGACCCCAATATTAATTTTTATTGGCATTCCTCCTTCTATCGCGGTTAGCTCTGGGGTTAATCAAATAGTGGCATCTTCTTTTTCAGGGGCGTTGGCTCACTGGAAGAAGGGTAATGTTGATTTGCTCATGGGTATATTGCTACTTGTCGGTGGTATTGTTGGCTCAAGTGTTGGCGTTCACTTGTTTGCCTATCTTAAAACTTTGGGGCAAATAGATTTAATCATTAAGGCTTCTTTTGTTTTGATTTTGAGTTTTATTGGTGTTTCTATGCTTATAGAAAGCCTTAAAACCATGAGGAATGTAAAAAAACTAGGTGCAGTTTCTGCTCCGCGTGGTCCTCGTCGCCATACATGGATGCAGAATTTACCATTAAAAGTTCGTTTCCGTCGTTCGGGTCTTTATATGAGCTCACTGCTACCCTTTTCTATAGGGTTTGTTGTTGGTGTGATTGTGGTAATAACAGGCGTTTCTGGCGTGGTTATGGTGCCAGCAATGATATATATATTAGGTATGCGTACAAAAATTGTTATCGGAACATCTTTGTTTCAAGTTTTTTTCCTAACCTCATACACAACAATATTGCAGGCAGGATTGAATAAAAGTGTTGATGTGGTTTTAGCCGTTATGATGATTGTGGGCGGTGTTATAGGGGCACAATTTGGAGCAAAAGTTGGAGCGCATTTGCGCGGAGAACAATTAAGAATATTGTTGTCATTATTAGTCTTAAGTGTTTGCATTAAACTGCTAACGGAAATGTTTATAACCCCAGCTATATTATTCTCGTTGGAGGTTTTATCTTAATGAGGAAAATACTCGGCTATACATTTGTTGTTTTATCCTTCTTGTGCTCGTCAATAGGAGTTGAAGCTCATGAAAACAAGGGTAAAGTTGCTCCATTGGTTGCCGATATTTCTAGCGCATTAATTGAGGTTACAACCAGCTTTTCAGGCGCAGAGCTTTTGTTATTTGGGGCAACCGATGGCGAAGGTGAAGTTGCTGTAGTTGTAAGAGGTCCATTTGATGATGTGGTCGTTCGCAAAAAGACAAAATTAGCTGGAATTTGGATTAATGGTGAGGGCGTAAAGATTAAAAAGCCACCTTCTTTTTACCATGTGGCTGCAACTGAGAATTTACAAAATGTAACTTCTAAAAAGATATTAAATCAGCTCCAAATAGGAGAGGATAATTTGTATTTTCAGGCAAAAGGCAAAAAGGCAAAAATAAAAGAATTTACACAAGCTTTCAAAGATTTAAAAGTTAGAGAAAAGCTATATTCTGGTGATGTTGCTACAGTAAAACTCTTGGGAAACAAACTTTTTAGGACGGATATATCCTTCCCTGCAAATGCGCCAATAGGTGATTATTTGGTTGAGGTATATCTGTTCCATGACAAACAATTAGTCAGCATGGAGATAACTCCGCTCAAAATATTAAAGACTGGTGTTGAGGCGCAGATTCACGCTTTTGCAAATAAATATTCGTTTCTTTATGGCTTAGTTGCAGTGCTAATTGCATGTTTATTTGGATTTTGTGCTAGTGTTATTTTTCAAAAAGCTTGAATTTAGATTGTTAATGGTTAATTCTATAAGTGTTTTTTAGCTCTATTTGTAATTTGCAGGTGATATATGATTATACAAACTCAAGAAACCCTAAATCCTAATGTGATGAATTTTTTCCCAGATGTTAAAATCATTAATTCTGGAGTAGTTGAATTTGCAAATGCCAAAGAAGCAAAAGGATCTCCTTTAGCTGAAAAATTATTTGATTTAGATGGCGTTGAAAATATTTTAGTTTCAAGCGAAATGGTTTCTGTAACTAAAGAGGGTGATAGCGATTGGACTGGTTTGAAGCCACGTGTTCTAGCTGTTCTTATGGAGGTTCTTACAACAGGGGAGCCTGCAGTTAAAGAAGAAAACAAACAAAAAAGCCACGAAGAAATTGTTAAGCAAATTAAAGGATTGCTTGATGCTAGAATTCGCCCTGCCGTTGCTCAAGACGGTGGTGATATTGTTTTTGCTGCCTTTGAAAATGGTATTTTGTATGTTGAGATGCAGGGCTCTTGCAACGGTTGCCCATATGCAATGGTAACCTTAAAAGAAGGCGTAGAAAAAGTATTAAAGAGCTATATCCCTGAAGTTAAAGCCGTAGAAGCTGTTTAGATATTTTATTGGAATTAAAGGCTTTTTTACTGTATAATCATTTGCTAGGTGCAATAGATTAGGGAATGTGATTTGGTAAAAGCTCCGCATTTTGAATTCATAAAAAAACTCAGAACCAACCGTCCTTTAAAGAAATTCTTGCGTGATAAGCATCATGTAAGACTAATGAAATTAGCAATGATATTTGTCTTTGTTGGACTGTTTTCTTTTTGCTCCTTAATTGGGCATAAGGTTCATGTGTATCAGACCAATCAATATGGTGTGTTCTTTTCTGCTGATAGTGCAAAAGATGTTGCTAGATTCTTTAAGAACATGGATTATGATTTAACAAAAATATACGAAGGAAGAGCCTCTGTTCCTAGATTGTTTTTAAAAGATATCCCCGATGATTTTAATCGCATTAGAGATCCTCAAAAAAAGAAAGAATTATTTATAAAGATAATGCTTCCAAGCGTTATAAAAGTTAATGAAGAGCTCAAAAAAGAGCGAGCCAAATTTGTTGCATTAAGGGCAAAAATGGAAAAGGGTGTTATTTTAGACACCAAGGATAAGGCATTTTTTGAAAAAATATGTGATAAATATAAAGTTAGCACCACAATAGACGGTGCAGAAGGCAATAAAATCGTTCTTCGCAAACTAGATGATAAAATTGGAGAGATATCGGTTTCAATGGCAATAGCGCAATCTATTAATGAAAGCGCATGGGGAACATCTCGCTTTGCAAGACATGGCAATGCCTTATTTGGAGAATGGACTTGGGACGGCACGGGTATTGTGCCCAAAGGTCGCCCAGAAGGTGAAACATATTCTGTAAAGTCATTTAAGAATATAAGAGATTCTATCAGAAGCTATGCTAGAAACCTTAACTCTCATGATGCATATGAAACGGTTCGCCAAAAAAGAAAGATTGCAATAAAGCATGAAAAGCCTCTCAATGGATATAACTTTGCAGGTGGAATGGTAAATTATTCTGCTCGCGGAATGGCATATGTGACTGAGCTTAGATCTATTATTAAGCAAAATGAGCTCCAGATATTCGATTCTTCTACGCTAGATAAACAAAATCCTGAGATGTTTATTAAGAATAATTAGGCGTACAAGCGGGCGATAATCCCACCAACTAATATTATGGCACCAGTATATTTTGCTGACTTGAATAGTTTTAAGCAGAGCTTTGCGTTGTTTGTATCAAGTATAATTATTTGATATATAAAATGAATAATCCCTAGCGATAGGGTAGCAAAATATACCAGAGACATTTGCGCAAAATAACCAGCTAAATAAAAGCATATGCTACATAGCCCATAATCAATTAGCAGAAAGGGCTTGGTGTATTTATTGCCTAAGAACAAGGCAGATGATTTAACCCCGATTTTTACGTCGTCATCTTTATCTTGGTGAGCATATATTGTGTCATAACCAAGAGTCCAAAAAAAGCAGGCAAAAAATAAAAACATCAATTCTATAGAAAAAGAATCTCTAACAGTAAACCAGCCAATAAACACACCCCAGTTAAAAGCTATTCCTAAGATTGCTTGAGGCCAAAAGGTAAATCTTTTAGCAAATGGATATAGTGAAATAGGGATTATAGCTATGGCTCCAATGATTATGGCGTTTAATGGCAGATAAAGCAGAATGCAAAGAGCTGTTGCCAGCAGAATGCATAACAGATAAATAGCATGTTTAATTTTTAAGGCGCCAGATGCAAGCGGTCTGGTTGCGGTTCGTTCAACTTTTTTATCGAACTCAATATCTGCAATATCATTAATTACACAACCAGCTCCACGCATTATAAAAGCGCCGATGGTGAATAACACTGCAATTTTAATATGATACATATTTATAGAGGCAACACCAAAAAGAATCCCCCATAATGCAGGGTATAAGCAAAGCCACGCGCCTATAGGTCTATCTAAACGCATCAATTTCAAATAGTGACACCATGGAGAAGGAAGTCTGTCTATCCAGTGGTTCTTTGGCATATCGTTTTTTGTCATTTCTTATCCGACTTTAAGATAGTGGCGTCTTTTGAGAATGTGGCATATTTAAAATCTCGGCTTACTTCTGCATTGCCAGATAAGCAAGGTGAATATATTTTTTTTCTGGCTTTAATTACCATAACTCCACCAAAATGAGATAATAGCTTTTTGCCAATTGATTCAATTATATGGCTGAATTTGTATAAGCTTTTAGAGTTTATGGGTGGTGTAAATAGACAGGGGGTGATTTCTTCAATTACAAAATTTGCTTTGCCCAAGAGTTTCTCAATTTGTGATGGACTATAAGGTCTGCCCTGCCCAAACGGTGTGTTATCAAAAAAAGACCAGATACCCCTACGATTAGGTAGAACTAAGGTTAGAATTCCATCATCTTCGCAGATTCTCCATAATTCTTTCATAAACATTTTAGGGTCGCTGCTATATTCAAGCCCGTGTATTACTAAGAGCCCCGCAAATGCATTGTCATGGAAGGGTAAGTGTAGTGAGTTGATAATAATTGTTTTGCTAGCACTTTTGTTCGGCCATATAGGAGTGTCTTTACCAGGAGGTGAAAATGCGCAAATACAATTAAGATAACATTTTTGCTGAAGCTCATTAAGGTATGGAGACGCAAAGCCAATTCCTAAAAGGCTAGAGCCCTTTTTAAGGTTTTTGCACTGAGAAACAATCAGCTTTGACAAATTCTGTGAATTCATCTTTCCTAGAAAAGATTTATAAAAATCAGATATTTGCCTCTTGCTTAAATACAAATCACAATCCCCATTATTTTAATTTTTATCTTATTTAAATAGAATATCTCAAGTGCAAATTTATACCAAAAGGTTTTTAAATATATGGCTTTTTATAATAATACTACGAATGTAGTAAAAAAAGGCTGTTTTTGCAATTTTTAATATATAACCATCCTACTTATGCAACGTTAATTTACCTATTATTAACCTTTTAAAATATCTACATATAAAAAGCCCAAAAGGTTAACGCGAATGGCGCTGGTATGTTTTTATAATATTGTAATATTATTGATATATAACAAATACTTATGCGATATTGTGATGGGTTTATTTTGCTCTCAAAAGATTAATTTATTTATTATAATTAATCCTACGGAAGCTTAATGCTTCTGCAATGTGAGATCTGGTTATACTTTCAGATTCTTCAATATCTGCAATTGTGCGGGCAACTTTTAGGGTTCGGTGGTAGGCTCTGGCCGATAATTTTAATTTTTCTGCCGCATTTAATAATAGATTTTTGCCCTCATTATCTGGTGTGGCATAAGTGTCTATAAATTCTCCGCGAAGATCAGAGTTTGTGCGGATTTTTTTATCTTCTAAATGAGCATAGCGCTTAGCTTGGAAGGCTCTGGCAGAGGCAACTCTTTCTCTTATGCTTGAGCTTTTTTCACCGTTTGATACTTTGGCTAAATCCCATGGGTTGACCGCAGATACTTCGATATGCATGTCTATTCTATCAAGCAAAGGTCCAGATATTTTACTCTGATATTCTAAGGCACATTTGGGTGCTCTAGAGCATTCTTGATCGTGGCTTCCAAGATTACCACATTTGCAAGGGTTCATCGCGCATATAAGCTGAAATTTAGCAGGATATGTAACATGGTTATTAACTCTAGACACGGTTACAAAGCCATTCTCAATTGGTTGTCTCAAAGATTCTAATGCTGAGCGAGAAAATTCTGGTAGCTCATCAAGAAAAAGAACTCCATTATGCGCGAGAGATATCTCTCCTGGAATGGCTCTTCTGCCTCCTCCGATTAAAGATGGAGTTGATGCTGAATGGTGAGGGTCTCTAAATGGACGGTCGCTTATTATTTTGCCATCTTTTAGCATTCCTGAAATAGAATGTATCATGCTAGTTTCAAGAGCTTCTTTAGGAGATAGCGGTGGTAGTATGCCACTTACCCTAGCGGCCAACATTGATTTGCCTGCGCCAGGAGGGCCAACCATTAAAAGATTGTGGCTACCACATGCGGCAATTTCAACGGCTCTTTTTGCGCTTTCTTGTCCTTTAATGTCATACATATCTAAAAATTGTTTGTCTGATATGCTTTGTTCTGCGGTTGGCTTTGGTAGAATTTGCGTGCCCTTAAAATGATTTATAAGCGAAACAATGTCGTTTGGGGCTAATATATCATCTAGCCCAGACCAAGCAGCTTCGCCACCTTGTTGAGCAGGGCAGATAAGACCTTTATCGCAAGAGTTGGCGTGGATTGATGCGGGCAATACTCCTGCAACGGGGATAATTCGTCCGTCTAAGCCTAGCTCGCCCATTATTATGTAATTACTAAGCTCTTCTTGAGGGAGGATTTCCATCGCAGATAAAATCCCACAAGCAACGCTTAAATCAAAATGAGAACCTTCTTTTAATAAATCAGCAGGAGCAAGGTTTATGGTAATGCGTTTAGGAGGTAATGATATGCCAATAGAGTGAAGCGCAGCTCTTACTCGCTCACGGCTCTCGGCTACAGCTTTGTCAGGCAACCCTACGATTGTAAAGGAAGGCAAGCCAGAAGATATTTGTACTTGTAAATCTATGTCTAAAACATCAATTCCTTGAAAGGCGATGCTGTTTATTCTTGTTCCCATTTTTTACCATCTGGGAGCAGTGTCCCCTTCGCGCCATTTGCGCTCTGGATAATGCCCCTCTTTTACATAATCATAATTAGCAGAGCGACGGTTTTTATCAGATAGTCTTATATAGCCATCTTCTTCATATTCAGCGGCGCATTTTATAGAGCTTTTGTACCAATGATTGGTGCAGGTAACAACGTCTCTGCTTCCTAAATGTTGCAGGTTAATATATGCGTCATTTTCATAAGATCTAACTGAGCATGCAGACAAAAATACAAGGGTAGATATAAGAACAACTTTTGCAAAAAACTTCATGATAAACCATCTTAATATTTATATTGATGTAATGAGGATATTAGTTATTTCGTATTTGTCAATTATAAAGCAAGTGGGCTTGTTCGCGCGGCTAATTATGTTGTTGCGCAAGTGTTATATAGCTAACTATTTTTTTAATTCCATCAACTTGTTTCAAGCTATAGTCTAAAATGGCTTTTTCTTGCTCATTTTGATATTCACCAATGATATATAGCACTCTGTTTACTACTTTGAATTTATAGTTTGATGAAGATATTTGTGAGGTAAATAATAATTTGCGTGCAACCCTGTTTCTTAGATAAGCATCTTTGCTCGCATCATTTAGGCTTGGGTCGATATCAATAATTATATTATTTATAACCTGCTCAACCTCAGGGGCGCTCCACGCACTTTTAACCGCATCTGCAACTTTATCAATGCTTGGCAATAATCCTGTTAAAAGAACTTTACGGTTATATACGGTTACAGATAAATTGCTGATAAAATCTGCATCTTGTTCAACAAATTCATCAATAATCTGAGCTTTAATCTTATGGTCAAGCATTTGTTCTTTGAACGAGCGAGAACTACTAAACGTGGTTGAAACCGCATTGCCAACATCGACAACGGTCGTTGCTACAGCACAAGCGTTTGTAAATAGGCAGATAATAGCAACGAATATAATTTTCTTCATGCTCTAACTCTCTGGTCTCCATGCATCTGCAATATGCTCAGATTGTAAGTTCTTAGATATTAAAACGGCATCAAAACGAATGTCAAAATCATTGTATTGTGGGTTGTTTTTTAAAAAAGCTTCGGCCCCTCTTGCTATACGAGCTTGTTGTTTGGGTGAAATAGCATAAGAAGCAGCTTCAATTGTTGAACGCTTTTTAACTTCTACAAAAGCAAGCAAATTACCTTTTTGGGCTATTATATCAATTTCGCCAGCCCCAGTTTTCTTACCTGTTATGTAGTTATGAGATATTATTTTATAACCATTTAAAGTTAGTTTTGCGATGGCGATTAATTCACCGCATTTGCCACTTAAAGATGATGATAATTTAATTGCCATTTTTTATTTCTAATGCGATTCGATATATTTCATTCTTATTTATGCCAGTTTTTTCTGACAATGATTTAGAAACATCTTTTACGCTCATGCTTTTAAGAAGGTTTTTAATTTCGTCTTGTAAGTCTTCTTCTGTAATGGAGGTCTCTTTTTGATCGGGAGGAGAGATGACTAAAACTATTTCGCCCTTTGGCGCACCGTTTTCTTCATAAAAAGAAATTAACTCTGATAATTTATTTCGTTTGGCTTCTTCGTACAATTTAGTTAGTTCTCTGGTCACGGCAACTTCTCTATCGCCAATTATTTCAAACATGTCTTTTAATGACGCTATTAATCTGTTAGCTGTCTCATAAACAATTAAAGTTGAGTTAAACGTGGTTGCTTCTTTATAAAAATCTAGTCTTGCTTTTTGTTTGTTGGGCGCAAACCCAAGGAAACTAAAGCGATTTGAAGCAATGCCAGATAGTTGCAAAGCCGTAATAACTGCGCTAGCTCCAGGAATAGATGAAACGTAAACACTTTCTTCTTGGCATTTTTTTACCAATTTATACCCTGGGTCAGAGATAAGAGGGCAACCTGCATCCGAGATAAGCGCGATGCTCATTCCAGATTTAATTTTAGAGATTATGTCGTCGGCTTTTTGCTCTTCATTATGATCGTGAAGCGCGTATAAAGGCTTTTTTATTTGAAGCTTAGATAAAAACATTCCGCTGTTGCGAGTATCTTCACAGGCAATCAAATCAACCTCTTTTAGAGTTTCTAAAGCTCTTAATGTAATGTCTCCCATATTTCCAATAGGAGTTGCTACTAAGTAAAGACCAGCTTTCATAATGTTTCTCGTTTATTTCTGTTACTTTTTATTGTAGTCTGTCTTACAAATGAATTTAAGGCAAGTATAATAGCCAATTATACTAAAAATCGTTAAAGGCAGTGTTTAGATGAAAACAATAAATATTTGGGCAAAATTTTGTAGTTTGTTTTTAGTAGTGTTGTTAATCGCTTCTTGTTCTAGCCCCCGTAAAATAAGGGTTTATGGACGTGGAGGAATGGTTGAAAAACAATATGGTAAAAACTATGACGGAGAATTGTCAGATATTTTGCCTTCTGAAGATATGGAAGATATTTCAAGACGCTCTTATCAAGAAGTGTTAGGATTCGGAGGCGGTTTTTTCTCAAGCGATGATGATATTGTAAGAATAGGCGTGCTTTTACCATTATCTGGCTCTTCTAAAAAATTAGGAGAGAGCCTTAAAAATGCGGCCTTGCTTGCTCAGTCAGAAGTAGCTGGTGATAATTTTGTTTTGCAGTTTTACGA
>QKFK01000118.1 GCA_003252195.1 Rhodospirillales bacterium | reverse complement strand
ACATGAGTTTGCTTCTGCTTCTTCTCTAATTGTCTCTATCATTTCACCAGTTATTATGATTGCAGGAATATTGGTGTTAAACTGGGAGCGTATAGCATTTACAACATCTATTCCGTTTTCTTCATCTTCTAGCCTATAGTCAACTAGCATTATAGATGGGGCAGATGTTTCTGTTCTAATTGCTTGAATTCCATTACGATAGGCATTCACATTGTCATAATGCTTTTCAAGTACTGATTTTAATCCATTTCTAATATCATTGTTATCTTCTACAATAACAATAGAGCTCTTACCTTTTTCTTTTGGCAAATCAAGCGATTTTTGAGCTATTTTAAGCATTGGTCTAGAGCCTTTTTCTCCGTTGTAAGGTAAAACAACGCTAAATATAGATCCTTTTTCTGGGGAAGAGGAAACATTTATATTCAACTCTAATATTTGAGCAATTTTCCTAACGATAGATAACCCAAGCCCCACACCATTTTCAAGGTTTCTCTCTGGGTTGTTGATTTGTTTAAATGCTTCAAAAATAGTTGTTATTTTTTCCTTGTCGATGCCAATGCCTGTATCACAAACATATATTTCTAGGCTGCCTTTTTTTGCTCTGCAACCAAGAAGAATCTTGCCACCAGTAGGTGTGTATTTAATTGCGTTGCTAACTAGATTTCTAATTATGCGTTCAAATAAAATGGGGTCAGTGTTAACAACTGCAGATGAGAATACAAACTTACAATCAAGATTCTTGTTTTTTGCTGTTTCTTGATATTCATGGAATAATTGCTCTAAGAAATAACCAATTACAAAATCATTCTTTTTAACTTCTATATTGGCACTTTCTATCTGAGATATTTCAAGCAAGTTATCTAAGAGGTTTTTAAGCGCTGATGATGAAGAAACAATCTTATCAAGGAGTTTTTTCTGGTTGTCTTTTAAATCTTCATAGGATAGGGCTTCTACAAACATATTAAGAGCTTGTAGAGGTTGCCTTAAATCATGGCTAGCAGATGCTAAAAACTCGGTTTTTGCTCTATTTGCTTTCTCTGCTACTTCTTTGGCTTCAAGTAATTCAAGCTGGAATTTTTTGAGTTCTGTAATGTCTTGGATGATTATAAATAAGCGAGGGTTGTATGATGATATATCATGCTCTACTCGCAACATACAGTGGCGTTCTTTTCCATCTGGATTATTTATTCTAAATTCATATCTTTTTTTCTCAGAACTTTTGCTTCCGATAAAACTATCTAAGAATGCTGATAAGCCTTTTTTATCTCGGTTACTGACTAATTTTAGAATATTGCTTTTGGTTAAGTTGATGTTTTGAGGCTCAATGCCAAAAATATTATATGTTTGGCGTGACCAATACATTCTATCGTTAATATAATCCCACTCCCAATAACCAATATTGGCAATACGCTCAGCTTCTTTTAGCTGACTTGTTATCTTGTCTAACACTTGAGCATATTGTTTGCGCTCGGTACTATCTCTACCAATAAACACAATTCCAGTTAGATGTTTGTCAGTGTTTTTTAAAGGAGATAATATAAATTCATGCCATCTAGAAAATGAATAAATTTCAATTTTATCGCTTAGGCCAGTTAATAAAACTTCTTCTGTGATTTGCGATATAGTTTCTCTGCTTTTGCCATACAAATGCTCGTGTAGCTTAGTGCCAGTAATGGCAGATATATCTTTGCCGATGTGTTTAATCGCGGCTTTGTTTATATGCTCAATATGACCTGCTTTGTTTATAATAATTACTAAATCTATAAAGCTATCAATAATAAATTGCAGGCTCTCTTCACCCTCAATGTGAATATGGGGCTCATAGCTGATTTCTGGGATATATACAACCTCTCCTTCAATGCACATCTTACCTGTTTTCTTATCTCTGCCAAATGTGCCTGTGGCATGAAAAACTTTGGTTTTTCCTGTTGTTGTAATCGCCCTGTAAGAGCAACCAACTTTTTTGCCAGTTGTTATTGCCATATTAACATTGTGCATGAGTATTTCACGGTCTTCAGCGTGAATCATATCAAGAATTTGATGGAAATTAAGGCGTGTGCCTGGTTCTATTTCCATAATTTGTAGCATGTTATCGGTGTAGTCTATGTCGTAGTCTTCTGGGTATAGGCAGAATCTAATTACATTGTTGCGATTTTCATTTGCGTCAACATTTTTAATTTGATGAGATATCTCTTCTAATTCAACGCTTTTGTTCTTAGCTTCATATTTCCTGTTTAGTTGCATAGATATAATATATCCAAGCAACAAAAATGATAATTTGTTGTTAAATAAAATAACCGGATCTGTGAAATGATATATTGCGACTGTGGCGATAAATAACGTATATGATGTGTATCTAAATCTGTAATATATGATTGCTATAGAAGTTATAAAAAGATATGTGTACAGATATATTATGGAGGCGTCTGTTTTTAATAAATTAAAATATATTCCAGAAAATACAATTGCAGATGTTATAAATAGCAAATGTTTTCTAACTTCTTTATTAGTCTTTTTTATATCAAATATATTGGTGTTTATCTTGTGCTTAATTTCTGAAATAAGGGGGAATAATATGACCATTCCCAGAGCATTTGATAGTAATATATTATAGGCAGAAATTAAATTTACGCTTCTTGCGTAAAACAATCCTAGACAAGTAGCAATAAAAACGGATGTAGTTGCTGTTAATGCAAAGTGCGCAGGTCTTTTTCTGTTTTTAAGGCGTGAGCTTCTAAATAAATGTATAAGAATTATATAAGTGCATGACAGGGCAATTAATCTTATACAGAACATAGATGTGTCGCTACTAATGCCAGTGTATAAAGCATTAATAAGCAATATTGTTGCTTGGGTCGTAATTAAACCAAGAGCATATTGTGGAAATAGATATATCATGCAAAACACTAGAGGTGCTTGCATTGAAATAAAGTTGTTTTCTTCGAAGGTAGATGTGAATTCTGCGCAAAGTGATGCTGAAAACACATAAAAGCCCATTAAAACAACATATTTATAATATGTTGGTAAAGTTTTGAAACCTAATTTATTAGCCACGTATCACACCCTTGTAAACATGATAGAAAAACATGATAACAGAAAATACAAATTTTTACATTATAACTTTTTTATAAGTTTCTATAAAAATGGCTAGGTTTATTTTGAGGTTAAATTTAAGCCATCATTGATAGATAGAGTATATATCCAGTCATTATATATTTTGTTGAGTTTCTCTACTGCGTTAGTCACTGTCTTCTCTGGTAATCTATCGGCGCTAACGCTGATGATTAGGTTAAACTCAGTGGTTAGATTATATATTTCCATCTCAATCATCATGCCAGAGAAAGTTGATATTTCTATGGTTTCAGGTGATTTGCCTTCAATTATAGCCTTTGCTTTTTCTTTTTTATCAATATCAATAAAACGTAGGTTTGATAGGCTAGACAGGGCTTTCTCTGTTTGTGCTGGTTTGCCAACTTTTGTTATAATATTTTCTTCTGTGGTGTCTCTAGAAGCATCTAAAATAACTTTGTTTTTTGATGATATTTTAATATTTTTAATTTGCTTTGGAGATAGATTTATTATTGGTTGTAGTACCCAACTTTCCATGTCTCCAGAAGCATCCATGCCAGTTTTTACAAGCCATGATTGTTCATCATTTGATTTTCTTAAATAAGTACCAGTGCCAACATTATATAAATTAAGCAAGCTACCAGAAGTTATAAAGCTAACAATGCTTTTGCCATTCTTATCTTTCATAACAATTTCTCTTGAACGGTTGTGTTTGTCATTTAATGGGTCGTTGACCCCAATCTCTGAGTAGCGTTCTTTGTTTTTTGTTTTAGGCTCAATATATTCCATCTCGGCGATGCCTAAGAGTAATCTTCTAACTCGTTCCCCATTGGCAAAATAGTTCTTTTTCTCTTTAACTACCCAATCGTCCTGCTCGTGTAAAATTGAGAATGTTTCAACGCCTGTGTTGAAGGTTATTTCTGAAATGTTGTTAATATCATCAATAATTGATGGGTATACTTTTTGAGAGTTGTAAGAGCTTTTCTCATAGCGAGGTGCACTAGATATGCAGATGTAAGCACAAATAACAAAAATAATCGCAGATATGATTAAATAAACAAGCTTTTTGCTACTCATATTATTTGCTCTCCTTGGTATCAGTGTCTTCATTGCTTAAATATTTAAGCAAAACATTTCTATAATAGGCGCGGTTGCGTTTTAATTTGTTTCTACGTTTTCTTAAAAAGAGATTTGTAAAACCAAACAAAATCACAACAACAGCTGGCAATGTTATATTGATATCTTCAATAATATTTTGCACATTTTCGATGTCTTTACGTAAGGCTAATTTTACTTCTTTGAGCTTGATGCGCAATGGAACGATTTCTGACTTTAGCTGTGAAAGCTTGGCTATTTCGCTATCAGTGAGAACTTCTTTTTCTTTTGCGCTTGAGCGAGATAAAAGATTAGATAATTCTTTTTGAGCATTAAGTAGCTTTTCGGTAACTTCTCTTTCTGTTTCTACTAGGTTTGCTTCAGCATCAGCTCTTATATTATCAATAAGAGTGAATGGTCTGTGCCATTTGCCTCGTCCACGTAGTGAGATTAAAGATTCACTACCGCTTAAGTTATCTAGTGCATTTATGATAAACTCACCATTACCAGCAAATGCTGTTTGTGAGATTTCTCCAAAGTTGTTTTCTGCCTCTGTCCAGAACTGATCGTATAATATGTCGCTATCAGCAACTACAATAATATTAGATAATCCATCACTCATGTCTTTATATGGATGCGTAGATTTTTTAGACATTACACGGGGAGGTTCAGCATTAAAAGCACTGTGTAACATAGCATTAATTCTAACTGCTAATACTGAATATGGTGTATCTGGTTTGAATATAGATAGTAATTCATTTGGGGTGGTTTGAACCCTGATTAGGCCAGCGTCAATCTCACCTGCATTGGCACTAGCCTGAATTAATGGAGTTGCATAAGGGCCAAAACCAGAGCTTATTTCAATAACGCTGGCGGTTCCCATATTGATGCTTTCTACAGAAGATGTTGCAACATCTGTTTTGTTGATGTTATCTCCATAAATACTAATCCATGGTAGGTATTTAACAATCTTTTGAGTGCTTTTCTCATTAATTGTAACTGAGCGCGCAAGTAATGAATCTCCTATGATTTTTCCCTTATGGATAGATATTCCCCAGTTTTCAAGCAGTTTGTCCATGTCAGGTTCAACGCTTGGAGCATAGTTTTTATAAAGAGCTTCTGCTTCAGAATATGTATCTAGGAACAATAAAACTCTTCCGCCACGCATAACATATTGGTCAATTGCATATAGGGTAGGCGTGATAATCCTTTTAGGGTTTACTATCATCAATACATCTATGTCATCAGGGATTTCTCCTGTGTTAACAGATATATATTTTACATCAAATATCTGGCGGATATTTTCCATAATTGCCCAACGCGGAATTTGTTCTCTAAAAGTTAGGTCAGCATTGCTACCTCTACCATCAAGTGGAAGAGTGGTCATTAAGCCAACAACTTTTCGTTTGGTGCGAATTAGGTCATTTATAATTTTGGTTAAATCATACTCAATGTATTTTTCTTTAGCTGGGTCTAAGAACGGAATAATTTTTTGACCAGATGCCATGTTGTTAATTGTTAATCCAAAATAAAGATTAGTCTGGCTGTCACTTAATGGGATTCCTCTAAGACCAAGAGCTAAAGCCATGTCTTCAGCTTTTGAGAATGGTTCAGGGTTTTCAATCTCAATCTTTAGCATGTGGTTAGAGTTCTCAGAATATCGTTCTAATAGCTCGGTTATCCTTGATGCATAATCGGATAACAATGGGTTTATGTCGCCAAGTGCTTCAGAAAAATATAAGGTTACAGTTAATGGTTCGTCGATAGATTTAAGCACCTTAACTGTTTCTGGTGATAGGGTGTATAGTTTTTCTTCGGTTAAATCTTTTTGAAAGCCCTTAACATAAATGGTGCTTATAATGTTAAACGATACAAAAATGGCAATGGCGCATATTAACGCTAATAGGCCTTTTACATGGCGGTCGATTTTATCTATTTTGTATTCTAATTTACTAAATAAATTCATGTTTATACCTATGAAGACTTTTTGAAATCAACGATTATTAAATTTGCAAATAACCAAAAAACTATAAAGCTCACAAAGAACAATACGTCGCGCAAATCAATCACACCTCTGGTTATAGAATTAAAATGGGTTAAAAAGCTGAATGAAGATATTATTCTAACAGCAATATCTGGTGCCCAATCTGATATGAATTTTATAAAAGGTCGCATACCACTTAATAAGAATAAAAAGCAGGTGATTATAGATAATGCAAACGCGGTTATCTGGCTTTTTGTAAGAGCAGAGGTTGCGCCTCCAATTGATAAAAATGCACCAGCCATTAAAAAGCTTGCGCCATAATTGGCAATAATTACACCGTTATCAGGGGAGCCTAAAACATTAACCGTAACCCAAATAGGGAAGGTTAAAAATAAGCATATTGCCATAAAAGCCCATGAGGCTAAAAATTTGCCACATATGATGGTGAAGGTTGATATTGGCAACGTCATTATCAACTCAATAGTACCGTTTTTTCGCTCTTCTGCCCATAATCGCATCGATACTGCAGGTATAAGCATTAAATATATCCATGGATGAAAAACAAAGAATGATTGTAAGTCTGCCTGGCTTCTATCAAAGAAGCCTCCAACATAAAATGTAAACACACCACATAAAATCACAAAAATCATCATGAAGATATATGCCATAGGAGTGGTGAAATAGTTTTTCAGCTCTCTTTTTGTAATTGCAAATACTTCTCTCATATTACACCTTTTGCTCTGTAGATATATCTGAGGTTGTGATTTTTCTAAAAACATCATCAAGAGAGCCTTTTTCAACCCCAAGCTCACTATATTTTATTTTGGCTTTGTTAAATGCAGATACAATATTATCTGCAATAAATTGGGCGTTGTCTGGTTTGGCTACAATCTTGGTAATGTCATCTATTGTTTGATAAGAAAATTCTTTAACCTTAATAATTGAGCGTAAAGCGTCCTCGGATTTTTTAAGGTCTGATGTTTTTACTTTTAATATAACATCATTATGAGTTGCTGACATTTTCACTAGTTCTTCTGGGCTAGAATCTATTGCAAGACGTCCCTTGTCAATAATGATGGCACGATTACAGATTGCTTCTACTTCTTCTAAAATATGAGTGGATATGATAATTATTTTATCTTTTGATATGTTTTTGATCAACTCTCTAACTTGATGTTTTTGGTTTGGGTCTAGCCCCTCAGTTGGTTCATCAAGGATAAGTATTTTAGGGTCATGTAATAATGCTTGTGCTAAACCAACTCTGCGATTGAACCCTTTTGAAAGAGTCTCAATTGGCTGGTCTAAAACTTCTTCAATAGAGGCAAGCTCAATAGCTCTAGCGATAGCTCTTTTTTTGTCATCGCCCGATAGTCCTCTAATTTCTGCAATAAATCTTAAAAAGCTAAGGGGGCTCATTTCACCATAAGCAGGCGATCCTTCTGGCATGTAGCCAATTAGTCTTTTGGCTTCTATTGGTTCTTTAACCACGTTTTTGCCATATACATAGGCTGCCCCAGATGTTGGGGTGATAAAACCAGCTAACATGCGCATGGTTGTAGATTTGCCAGCGCCATTCGGGCCCAAAAATCCCATAACATTTCCTTCAAATACATCAAATGAAAGATTATCTACGGCTCTAATGTTTCCAAAGCTTTTAGTGATATTTTCAATATTAATAGTCATTTATACACCGAACTATCTATTTAATTTTTGCCCAACATGAATATAATACACAAAAAATTGCATGATTTAATAAAAATATAAGTTATTAAATTGAAAAAATCTTTTTTGCTTTTATTTGCTATGCTGATATTATCTTAAACCAGCGATTAATCCTTATGAGGAGGGAGCTATGAAGTTTATCCGTTTTATGGAAAATATGTTAAGAAAACTCAACAATATTGAGACTACTATCAAAACAAAAGTGATGGGGCAATATGTGGGTGAAGATGAGTTTGGTAACAAATATTATGAGCAAAAAAAATCATCTAATCCTAGAAGATGGGTTGTGTATAACGGTATAGTAGAAGCGTCTAAAGTTCCGGCTCATTGGGAGGGGTGGTTAAGAGGCTCATGTGATAAGCTAGAAGCTAAAGAACACGAGTGGCAAAAAGAGCATCAGCCAAATTTGTCATGCACAGATAAGGCTTACAAATATAGCATATCTCCTAAGGCAGATAAATTTAGAGATTCTAAGGGTAATAAATATATCCCATGGCAGATGTAAAAAATTAAAAAAATGGTGCATTAGCTTATGGTTTGTTGTAATAATACAAATCATAATTGTAACAAGTGAGTTGATTGATGAAAGCTTCCTTTTATAGCAAAGCAGAATTAAAAGAAATTACAGTGGGTACTTTGGTATTCTTAATCGGGTTGATTGTAGTTGTTGGGCTGTATGGCAGAAAACAAAATGTTAAATCACCTTCAGATAATTACACTGTTTTTGCCAGATTTAACAATATAGACGGTGTAGATAAAGGATCAGATGTCAGAATGGCAGGTGTTTCTGTTGGTAAGGTTTTTAATTTTACTATTGATGCCAATTACGGAGCTAAAGTTGCTTTGCGTTTTGATTCAAAAATCAAAATCCCAGATGATAGTGCTGCTTCTATAGAAACTAACGGTTTGTTTGGCGGAAAGTATATTGAAATTCAACCTGGTGGGTCAGAGGATTATGTCGCTAAAGATGGTGCGATATTATACACTCAAGACGCATTGGTGATTGATAATCTTCTTGATCAGATTATTGCAATCGGCGAGAGAAATAGAGCAAAAAAATAGATTTATAAAAATTGGTTTGAGGAATTATTAAATGAAAAAAAATCCAGTTGAAACGATTTTAGGTGTGATTGTTTTAGTGGTAGCTGCCGTGTTTTTATGGTTTGCATACTCAATGTCAGACCTTCGTCCTGTTAAAGGATATGAAATTGGCGCAAAGTTTTATAAATCTGGTGGTTTAGAAACTGGTAGCGATGTTCGCTTAAGCGGAATTAAAATTGGCTCAGTTACATCAGTTGCTTTAGACAATGAAGAATATATTGCAGATGTTAAAATGAGCATACTACCAGAAGTTAAGCTCCCAAAAGATAGCGTTGTTGAAATTGCCTCTGCAGGGCTTATGGGGGGAATGTTCGTTAATGTTACTGCTGGGCATGATAGAGAAAGCTTTTTACAAAATGGTGATAACTTTGGGACTGTTAAAGATTACTCTTCTTTAGAAGACAAAGTTGGCAAAATCATTTTCATGGTAACAGATAGCGGAAATAAATCTTCTGACGAAGAATAGGGGTTGTTTAGATGAAACTATTAAAGTGGGCATTGTTAGCATTTTCTTTTAACATAGCTAATGCGTCTGCTGCGTCATATGTAAGTAAAAATTTTACAATCTTGCGTGCTTTAGACAAGGTAACTGGCAGATATACAAATCTAGAAGTGCCTGTTGGCGGTAGTGCAAAATTTGGCTCGCTTTCAATAATTGTTAGAACCTGTAAGGCAACTCCACCAGAAGAAGCCCCTGAGAATGTGGCATTCTTAGATATTACCGATATTAAAGAGGGTAAAGAACCTCAAAGCGTTTTTAGAGGTTGGATGTTCTCATCTTCTCCAGCTTTATCTGCGATGGAAAACCCAATTTATGACATTTGGGTTATTAAGTGCGAAGATAGAGAAAACATAAAGGTTAATCCAGAGGCTACTCAATATCAAGGAGTGATAGTTGAAGATAATCGCCCTAAAGTGTTAGAAGAAATTGATGTGTCTGGCAAAAAAGACGTTAAGCCAGAAGCAAAAAAAGATGATAAGAAGGTTGAGGCTAAAGGTTTCCTATCAGATGTAAAGCTTGCTAACCCAGATGATATCAAAGCATCTAAACCCACAGAGGAAAAAGCTCCAGAAACTTCTATTAAGTCAGAAGATATTCCAGAAGGTGATTGGGTTGATTCTGAGGCTCAAACAGATGACGAGGCTAATGAAGCTCCAATGCCTAAGTCAGTTGATAAACTAGCCGAGCCAGCAAAAGAAGATGCAAAAGCACCAACTCCTGTTAATCTAGATGATGAAAAATCAAAAGATGAAGTAAAGAATAAAGAAGCTAAGGTTGTAACTTCAACTGATGATGCTAAATCTTCTCATGATGACGATGCTAAGGATGTTAATGCCGAAGCGTCAACTCAAGCTCCAGACGATACAAAACCTATCGTCCTCACCCCACCTAAAGAAGATTAAGTTTTAATAGCTTCTTTCTTATCTTCTATTCTTTTTACAACCTCGGCAATGTTATTTACTTTGCTTAGATGTAAATTGCCACCATAACTGTATAGAGTTATGGTGCCATAATTGTATAATCTTCCTATCAAAGATGTATTAGTCTCAATGTTGTCAATATCATTATAATATAGTTTGTCTGTAATCCTTTGTTTGAAGGCTTTGTGTTTTTGAATATATATATTATACGTAGCAAGTAAAAATAATTTGTTGTTGCTAACAAAAAAAGGCGGGGGTTGGTTAAACCTCCGCCTTTTAGTTTGGTTTGCTTTTATCTTAAACTAAATCATTTATTAGCCCGATAAGCTTAAACCTTTTGCTTGGTTAATAATTACACAGCCAAGCGAACTGTATCTTGAGCTATAACTAGCTCTTCATCTGTT
>QKFK01000283.1 GCA_003252195.1 Rhodospirillales bacterium | reverse complement strand
CAGAGACTATGGATGTTTTGTTGATGTTTGTGGCAAAAGAAGACACCTATGGCAATGATGGCACGGGCGATTATTATATTGAAAATGGCAAACCCAGACGCAGAGATTATGCGGTTGAAAATTCAGCTCCATACATTTATGGTGGGGCACAAATTATTAAACCATGGATGCTAAAAGACTTTGAAGAAAATAGATTTGGGTTAGTAAAGCTTTTTGACAAGGCTCAAAAAGAAGGTCGCCTTGCCTGTGTTATCCATAAGGGAAAATGGTTCCATGTGGGGACTCCTGAGGCCATAAAGATTGCAGAAGAATATTTATAATTATATAATGCCTGCTTTAGGGGTTAATTGGTAAAAGGAGAGGTTATATGGGGCAGATATTTAATATCAATCCTAGCCTGCCTTTTGCTGAAGAACTCGCTAAGTTCCTATTAAACAAATATCAAGATAATTTGCTAGAGCTATCTAAGGTTAGATTGCTATTGCCTAACCGTAGAGCCTGTCGTTGTGTACAAGAGGCCTTTTTGCGGGTTTGTGATGGCAAGGCACTTATATTGCCCAACATCTCACCCATTGCCGATATTGAAGAAGAGGCAAAGCTAAACGCCTTATTGGGCGATAAAGATTTTATCGAAGAAGCTTTTAACATTGCCCCTGCGGTTTCTCGCAAAGAAAGAACCTTAATTCTAGCTAGGTTTATTTTGAGCTCACCATCAGATTATGGAATAGAAGCCTTAAGTGCGGAGCAAGCGATTAATTTGGCCTCTGCATTGGGCAAATTAATAGATGAAGCTCAATCGCAAAATTTGTCATTTGATAAATTAAAAGATTTAGTTCCGGCGGAACTGTCAATTCACTGGCAAAAGACGCTTAATTTATTAGAGTTGATTACAAGAGTTTGGCCGAATTACCTTAAAGACATTAAAAAGAACGATATTGTTGAGCATACAAACAATCTTTTATATTTACAGGCAAAGATTTGGCAAAAAAACGCCCCCAAGTATCCTGTGATTATTGCTGGTTCTACAGGTGGTTTGCCCGCGATTGATGCTATGATAAAAACCATATTATCCTTAAAAGATGGTATGGTTGTTCTATCTGGCTTAGATAAATATATGGACGATGAAGCATGGGCGGTAGTTGATCCATCGCACCCACAATTTGAGGTTAAAAAGCTTCTTACAAAATTAGGTATATCTCGCCACGATGTGCAAAATTGGAAAGGGCAAGAGTTAAGTGTTAGAGAAAAGTTTGTCTCGATAGCGATGCTCCCTGCTAAAGCTACTCACAAATGGCAAGAAATTAAAGGCAAATTCGGTAATGAGGCGATAGATAACATTAAATACCTCATATGTTCGGGGCTTAGGGAAGAAGCTCTTGCGATTGCATTAATTATGCGTGAGGCTTTGCAAAACAAAGATAAAACCGCAGCTTTGGTTACGAGCGATAGAAATTTATCTCGCCGTGTGGCGTCAGAATTAAAGCGTTGGGGGCTAGAGATTGATGATTCTGCGGGTATGCCATTAAGTAAATCGGTTAGTGCTATATATCTACGCTTAATTGTTGAAATGTTTTTGAATAATTATAGCTCGGTTAGTTTGCTCGCTTTATTAAAACACCCATTATGTGCTATGGGCAGAGCACCTGCTAGCTTAAGAAAATTAGCAAGAATTTTAGAAAAAGAGGTTCTAAGAGGTTTCAAAAATCGTAGTGGTTTGCCCGCAATTAAGCAAAAGGTGGCGGAATTAGTCGCTAAAAAACCCGATAATGTTGATTTGATCGATTTAGGCAAATTACTTGATGAATTGATAATCATCTGTGCTGATTTTAATCAGGCAATTAATCAAAATGAAGTTTCATTAGGTGAGTTAATAGCTAAACATATTGCCCTTGCTGAAAAGCTAGCAGCGTCAGATGAGGCAAGCGGAGCAGAACGCTTGTGGGTCGGCAGTGAAGGGCGAGAGTTAGCAAACTTTATAAATGAGTTAAATCAATCTGCGACAAGTTTTGGCAATATTGATGGGGCTAGTTATATTGGCATTTTCTTAGAGCTAATTAAAGATGCCACTATTCGTAAAAATTATGGTACCCACCCTCGTTTATCAATCTTAGGTCCGATGGAAGCAAGATTACAACGCCCCAATATTATGATTATTGGCGGGCTTAATGAGGGTATATGGCCATTAGCTCCTAATCAAGACCCATGGATGAGCCGACCCATGCGTAAAGAATTTGGGCTTAATGTGCCTGAGTATCGCATTGGTATTTCAGCCCATGACTTTGTTGAGGCAATGGGTGCAGATAAAGTTTATTTGACCAGAGCTCAAAAAGTGGATGGTGTTCCGACGGTGCCTTCTCGTTGGTTGATGCGGTTTTCAGCCTGTATTACGGCAAGCGGAATAGATAATAAGTTGTGGTTTGATGAATATGATTTGGTTAAATGGGCAGAAGCCATTGATAACCCAAATGAATTTATAAATATTAGCCCGCCAGAACCACGCCCTCCTCTTAGTGCTAGGCCCCGCAAAATGTCGGCAACAAAGGTTGAAATGTGGCGTAGAGACCCATATTCAGTTTATGCTAAATACATATTAAAGCTCAAAAAATTAGACGAGCTAGATGAAGAATATAACGTGGCAGATTATGGAAATCTGGTGCATGAAAGCTTAGAAGAATTTGTGAACGCTAAAAATGCGTTTGATGATTTGGCGTTAGATAAATTAACTAAAATCGGGCAAGAAAAGTTATCCGAGATGGAATTAGAAAAAAGCGCAGAGCTTTTTTGGTTAAATCGCTTTTTGAATACAATCAATTGGATTGTGGCAAAAGAACAACAACGCCACCCTAAACAAATAAATACCGAAATTGAAGGGGCTATTACGTTAAAC
>QKFK01000215.1 GCA_003252195.1 Rhodospirillales bacterium | reverse complement strand
AATAATGATCTGCTCTTGCTGGTGATGCAGCATCATAATAAGCTTCAGTATGCTTTTCATCAAAATCATCTGTAGATATTTGCTCATCCTTACCAAGAACATCTCTTTCTGCTACTTTATATTTATCTATTGCAGCTTTTTCATTATCACTCAAGTCCGATTGACCAACACGAGATTTCCAATCCGCAAACTGTTTATCACTGATATCTTTAATAACAACAGCTTCTTTCAAATCACATTCATCTTGGCTCTTATTTATATATTTTGTACTAAATGAATGTAGTTTCCCTAAAGTCTCAGTAGTTCTATCTTCTAGAAGAGCTGGTTCTTTTTCTTCATCAGTTAAGCGTTTGTAATTCTCTGTTCCCCATGAATCATATCCATTATCTTTGGCAATCTCCATAGCCTGAGCTTTTAGTTCTGGAGAAGGTTCATAACCTATTGGCTTCATACCAGCCTTAGCGCATGCTAAATACAACTTAGCTGCAAATTCTGGGCTACAATTAGGACCAAATTTAATAGCTCTCCAACCTCTTTTTTCAGCAGCTTCCATAATCTTGTCAAAATCTTGATCTGGAGGTAAATCTTGACCTTTGCCTGCTTCCATAGAGATTTTATCACCACTATCTTTAAGCTTAGTACCACTATTAAATTCAACATTAACTACTGCATCATATATGCCTATGTAATTAATATCTTTCTTTTCTTCATTCCATTCACGCCAGAATCTTTCAATATCCTCCAAAGACATTTTTGCTGGTGGCTCACCTGTAAAATCTGACTGCATATCAGATATAGCATCTGGATAATGCTCTGGTTCAGGTTCTTTTTGCGTCCCACTAGCAGCAAGCTGATCCACCTCAAACCCAGCTTCGTTCTCACTCATAGAATTTGGTGTAACTTCGTCTTGTTTATTGGCGTTATTGCTATCTGCATAGTTATCTATGTTCAGAACTTTCTCAACATTACCATTCTCATCATAAACAGTCTCTACAGCACTACCATCTTCATTAACTGATACTGTTGATCTGATTTGATCTGTATCTGGTCTATAGAATGTGGCTGATTGCATAGCACCACCATTAGCATAAGACCATTCTGATGTCATCAAACCATTAGAATCAAATTCTTGTTCTATGCGCTCTCTCTTAGAACCATCATTTTCGCCATCATTAACATCAAAATAAGTAACGGATTTCTCAACATTACCATTCTCACCATAAACAGTCTCTACAGCGCTACCATCTTCATTAACTGATACTGTTGATCTGACTTGATCTGTATCTGGTCTATAGAATGTGGCTGATTGCATAGCACCACCATTAGCATAAGACCATTCTGATGTCATCAAACCATTAGAATCAAATTCTTGTTCTATACGCTCTCTCTTAGAGCCATCATTTTCGCCATCATTAACATCAAAATAAGTTATAGTTTTCCTAAGCTTACCTTGCTCATTATATAAACTTTCAACAGCACTACCATCATCATTAACAACCACTACCGATCCATCTTGCTCTGTGACTTTTATGCTTTCTCTAGGTGTGCCCCCAACACGCTCAACAACCTCAATTTCAGGTGTTTTAATTGGCTTCACATTACCTTCTGCATCAATTTCATTACCTTCATTATTAAGAAGGGTTACTGGTTCTATAACAGAATTACCATCTGCATCTAATGCATTACCATTTTTATCTACAAGCTCTACAGTCTCAGGTTTAGCCTGAGCATTAGCATCAATCTCTTGACCTAATTTATTCACTATCGGATTTACCTTAACAGGTTCACCCATAACATTACCATCTAAGCCGAGTATTTTAACAGGCTCTTTCTTTTCATTGCCAGTTGGATTTAGCACATTACCCAAAACATCACGAATAACTATGCCACCCTCTGAGTTTATCTCTTGTCCACCTTCATTATAAAGACGAGATCCTTCTGGAAGACTATTTATATCAATCTCTTTTCCATCAGCATCGTAGAAGATATTTTCAGCCATTTTTATACTCCATAAATTTAGTATTCTTTACAGACTTACAAGTAATTACATATTAACATAGCAGATAATTAATGATTAATCATCATTTTTTTGTCATTTTGTCCAACATTAACGCAACTGTCATATATATTAACACAAGAGACAAATGTATATAAACAAAAAAACAGGCTATATCTCATTTATACAAACAAGATAATAGCCTGTTTATTCTAAGCAATATGCTTAAGCTTTTAGAACTTCAACACCTGGAAGAGCTTTACCTTCCAACCATTCTAAGAAAGCACCGCCTGCAGTTGAGATATAAGTAAAATCTTTCTCTACACCAGCGTGGTCTAAAGCAGATACAGTGTCACCACCACCTGCAACAGTCATTAATTTACCTTCATTAGTTAGCTTAGCAGCATATTGAGCAACAGCGTTAGTTGCAGTATCAAATGGCTCTAATTCAAAAACGCCTAAAGGACCATTCCATACCAATGTTTTACATGTGTCTAACTTAGCTTTAATAGCTTCGATAGATTTAGCACCAACATCAAGCAACTCATATCCAGTTGCAGGAATTTCGTCTAAAGAAACTGTTTTGTGTTCAGCATTAGCTTTGAACTCTTTTGAAGCAACTAAATCAACAGGAAGAACGATGTCACAACCACATTTCTTAGCTTTCTCCATAATTTCTTTAGCTGTATCTAACATATCCATTTCAACCAATGAATTTTCTTTATTGATTGTATCAATGCCGTTAGCTTTCATAAATGTATGAGCCATACCACCACTAATAATTAGAACATCAACTTTTTCAACCATGTTACCAAGTAGTTCAAGTTTAGTAGAAACTTTTGCACCACCAACAACAGCACCAACTGGTCTTTCTGGGTTTGACAAAGCCTTATCAAGAGCTTCACATTCTTTTTGCATCAAACGACCAGCTGAATTTGGACGTAATTTTGCAGCTGCACACATAGAAGCATGAGCACGGTGAGATGTTGAGAAAGCATCACTTACATAAAAATCTACGCCTTCAACTAATTTTTCAGCAAAAGTTTCATCACCAGCTGTTTCTTCTTTATAAAAACGAAGATTTTCAAGAAGAAGAACTTCATCTGAAGCCATATCTTTAATAGCTGATTTAACTTTATCACCAATACAATCATCAACAAATTTAACTTTTGTTCCACCAAGAGCATTTTCTAATGGTTTAGCAATATGAGAAATTGAGAATTCTGGCTCTTGTTGTCCACCTTTTGGACGACCAAAGTGAGTTGTAACAACAACTTTAGCGCCTTTTTTTACTAATTCTTTAATTGTAGGAACTGTACCATCAATACGAGCTGCATTAGTTACGTTAAACTTGTCATCCATAGGAACATTAAGATCTGCTCTAAGCATAACTACTTTACCAGCAACATCAAGCTTATCAAGAGTATTAAATTTAGACATTTTATAACCTTTCTTTGGCTTTTACAAAAATTGCCCCTCCCCTAAAATAAGAGGAGAGGCAATGATTTATTTATTCAATAATTTGATCATCATCAAATTAGAAGAATTTTGACATAGCAACAGCTGTATCTGACATACGGTTTGAGAAGCCCCATTCGTTGTCATACCATGAAACTACGCGTACGAAGTTACCTTCTACAACAGTTGTGCTTTGAGCATCAAATGTTGAGCTGTTTGAACAGTGGTTAAAGTCTGTAGATACGAGATCTTCTTCGTTATAACCTAAAATTCCTTTTAATTTACCTTCAGAAGCTTCTTTAATAGCTGCATTTACTTCTTCAGCTGTTACGTCTTTAGAAAGAACGCATTTGAAGTCAACCAATGATACGTTTGGTGTAGGAACGCGAACAGCAGAACCTTTTAACTTACCTGAAAGTTCAGGAATAACCAAACCGATAGCTTGAGCAGCACCAGTTGTTGAAGGAATCATTGACAAAGCAGCAGCTCTTGCACGGAAGTTATCTTTTTTGTGCAATGTATCAACAATGTTTTGGTCACCAGTATATGAGTGAATAGTTGTCATATAACCGTGTTTGATACCAAATTTGTCGTTAAGAACGCTAACAACAGGAGCTAAGCAGTTTGTTGTACATGAAGCATTTGATACAACTTTGTGTTCTGCTGTAAGTTTTTCATGGTTAACACCATAAACAACTGTCAAATCAGCGCCTTTTGAAGGAGCAGATACGAGAACTCTTTTTGCACCAGCGTCTAAGTGAACAGCAGCTTTATCTCTGTCTGAGAAAATACCTGTACATTCAAAACAGATATCAATGTTCATTTCTTTCCATGGAAGAAGTGATGGGTCACGTTGAGCAATAACTTTAACTTTATTGTTACCTACAACAAAGTAGTCACCTTCTACAGAAACATCTGCAGGGAATCTACCGTGAACTGAGTCATATTTCAAAAGATGTGCGTTAGCAGCTGGTGAACCGAGGTCGTTGATAGCAACAACTTCTACGTCTTTGCGACCTGATTCAACGAGAGCTCTGTATACAAGACGTCCAATACGTCCAAAACCGTTAATAGCTACGCGAACAGCCATATTTTTAATCCTTCCTAATAAATTTATACAGAAAAATTCTGTATCGTTAAACTAACTTAAGGCCCCGAGCAAAAAACCCAAAAACCGCTTGTATTTTATATCAAAAACAAAAAAAATCCAGCATATTTAAAGTTTATCCACCAGATTAAAAACAAAAATCAAATAGTGCCTAATATTGAAGACCACAAACAATTAATGCTTTCAGTGCATATATACATTCTTAACTATCGTTTTTCAATAGTTATTATCAAAGTTTATCTGAATATTTTTAAGTCTCTAAAGCCTCTTCATCTAAACAAGACAACAGCTCAGAACCATAGTGATATAGCTTAGAACTTGGATCATATGAAAACGCTCTTAATTTGGTAAACAAAGGCTTCCCATTATTTGCAAGTATTTTCTCATCTGCTTTAACATCAATAATCTTACCTAAAAACATTGTATGAGAACCTATTTCAATAGATTTATGCAACTCACACTCAGCAACAAGAGCAAACTGGTCTATATACGGAGCATCTACATTATCTGAACCACAAATTTTAACACCAGATTTTTCTATTTTATCTTCAGAAGCACCTGATATTGAGCCAAAATAGTCTGCTAATCCCATTTGCTCAACGGAAGGAACATTAATTGTAAACGCGCCTCTTTTAATTATATTCTTGTGAGTTAAAGTTGCGGGCCTAATTGAAACATACACAAGTGGTGGATTATAAGAAACTATACCAGCAAACGAAACAGTCATTACGTTTGCTCTGCCGTCATCATTATATGAACAAACACACCATACAGGAACAACATTTAAATAAGGACCTACTCCTAAAGAAACTTTCATGTCACAACCTCTCATAAAATATTCTAACTAGTCCATTTTTCTAAATGAATTCTTGAGGCATCAAAACGTTCGGTTTGTTTAACCTCCTCTAATGGGTAACCAAGCACCACAAAAGAAAATGGAATTACCCCATCTGGAACAGAAAATAATTTTTTAAAAATATCAACTCTATCTGCTTCTGGATACACACCACACCAGCATCCGCCAACACCTTTAGCATGGGCCGCTAACAACAAATTCTGGGTAGCAGCTGAACAATCAAGCACCCAGTTACCAGAAAGCTTTTCTTGAGCTAAATTACCACAAACTAGAACACCCAAAGGAGCATCTGCAGCCATTTGAGCATAAGGGTGCAACTCTGCAACTTTTTTTAAAGCTTCTACATCTCTAACAACAACAAACTCCCAAGGCATCTCATTGGCTGCACTCGGAGCATGCATCGCTGCTTTTAACAAATTATCTATTATATCCTGTGATACTTCTTTGGTTCTAAACCGCCTTACGCTTCTTCTAGAAATAATCCCTTCATAAAGTTCCATAACAGCCTCCATAAACAATGTATGGCTGATATTTTAGCACTTTATAGATAGTTAATCTATTAACAATAAGGTTAGTTTACGCTAGGTTTTTTAGGTCTTATTTCACCCATAACCCTAATTAGAGCAGCAATTGCTTTTTCTGCCATTTTATCACTCTTTTTGCTGAGCTCAGCAATCTTCTTTAAGCCATCGTCATCTGTTTCATCTAATGCAGATAATCTTTGTAACAATGTATAATATGATGAAGTCATCTCAGATAATCCATCTATTATGTCAGTAACTATTTGAGGCATTGGCATATCTTTTTTACCACCCCAAAAACCTTCTAGAAAACCATATTCTATTTCTTCTATTCTTTGCTTAATTGTTTCTTCAGCATCATAGATACTCTTAAAGCCCTTTACTTTACACAAAGACACTTTGCCTGTTTTTATTTTTTCTGAGATTTTATACCATAAGCCCATAAAACATGAGAAAAACTTATCCGCCTCATCTGACGTAACCATTCTAGGTTCTTTCCCATCTGGCCAAAATGAACATATAACCTCAATTGGTCTTAATTGTAGATTTGGGCTTAATATAGCGCCTATTATTCTCATTTTAACAATATGAGTTGGCACAACAGAACCATATTTATTTAATAACTTTTCTAATTCACTATTTCCTAAATATTTTGGTTGTTTCATTTTCATGCTTTATAACCTTATTTTTTTCTGATAACGTGATGCATATTGCATCAGTTTTAAGAGGAATTCAATTGTTTAAGATAGATAAATGTTTAATTTTGCTTTCATCAGCACTTGCTTTATGCTCATGTTCACAAGACAAGTCTATAAAAGATGAAGTAATGTACCAAATTAATAAACCAATTGAATTTGCTGGCGACATGGCAGTAAAAGCTGGAGACATGGCTGCCAAAGCAACTAAGCCAGTAACTGACCAAGTACTTGATCCTTTTATTGATAGAAGAAGAGAAGCAGGAAAAATGGAATATGTTGGAGAATCAACATTAGATAAGGTTGCTATTTGCTACAATTCTTTAACCACATCTCCAAAATCAATCAAAAAATTAGCTAATAAAGAATGTGCAAAGACTAAACGTGTCGCAATTTTCTCATATCAAGATGAGTTTTCTTGTAGCATATTAATGCCTACCAGAGCATATTTTAATTGCGTTACAAAATAGATTTAATAAGTAGACACACTTCATAATATAAATTGCATATATGTATAGCTATAAATAGTATGTAGCTTAAAAGAATTAATCTTTCACCATATGCACAACTCTTTGTGGGAACGGTATCTCGATTCCATTCTCTATAAATGCTTTATCAATTTGATATCTCATATCACTAGCAATATGTATTTTCTGGAAAATATTTGCAGTAAAGCACTTAAGCTCAAAATTTAGCGAACTATCGCCAAAATTATTAAATATAACAAAAGGCTCAGGATAGGACATTATATGCTGATGATTTTTAGCAACATCTATAAGGATTTTTGTTACTTTAGCAGTATCAGAGCCATAAGCAACACCAACCTCTACTGTAATTCTGCCATACTTATCTTTATGAGTATAGTTAGTTACATAATTAGATAAGATCTCAGCATTAGGAATAATTACATTGGCTTTTTGCCATGTTTCCAATTCTGTTGCTCTAATATTAATTTGTTTAACGATACCTTCTTTATCATTAACAACAACCCAGTCCCCTACTTTAATCGGTCTTTCAACCAAAATAATAATACCAGAAACAAAGTTGTTAACTACATTCTGCAACCCCAAACCAATACCGAATGACAATGCACCTGCAACAAGGGCTAGATTGGTTAAATCAACACCCAAAACAGCTATAGAAACCATACCTGCAAGAATAAAACCAACATAACTAAATCCTGCTGCTAATGAATGCATAGATGTCTCATCCAACGCGGTTTCTGCAAGCACGTTATGTAAAAGCTTATCTTTCATAAAACGAACAACGGAAACAAGCAACATAAAGACAATTATTGATGCCGCAATATCAAACAGAGAAATATTAATACCTGCAAAAGAGAAACCATTTACTATCGCATCAAACGAATTTTTTATCCAAGGTTTGGGCACACCCCACAATGACAAGACCATGGCCAAACCTAGCAATATAAGCGCTGGATCTAATATAAATATAATCCAAAAACGTACTTTTTTAAGAAAATTCACACGCAAACCTAGCTTTTTACGCAAAAACTTACTACTCACAGCAAATGTTACTGTCTCAGAAAGAGCAGTCTTTAAGATTGAAAGCCCAGAAACAATTAAAAATGTTGCAACTATTCTATATAAAATAAAGTTTGCTAAAGCTACATAACCAAGCACAGCAGCAGCAACACCACCACCAGCAAAAATCATAACTATATTTCTTAAATTAGCTATTGTAAAAAGAGATACTCTCTCTTCATCATCATCTTCATCATGTTCTTCATGTTTATCTTTCCATTTTGAAGGACGAGATAATGATATTATAAGATAGCCCTTTAATATATCTGCCATAATAGCCAAGAGGACCTGCATATCAGCACTATAATTAGCTTCCACCATAACTTTTTCTAGAAAGTTATGGATTAGAAACACTGCAAAAATCAAATTAATCTTGTTTTTAATAAGTTTAGATTTATTAAACGGAATATTTGTTATAGCCCAGTCTGGAAAATGAGGCGCAAAAATAGCTTTAGATAATGCCGTTACAAGAACGAAAAATAATATCGAGCTAATACCTTCCATTATAATTAGCCCAAACATACCAGAAACAACCCAACCAGAGCTTTTAAGCCATATGAGCATACCAACAAGAACAGAAGCTGGTAAAACGCCCATACTTATAGTAACACAAAATGCAGCCAATAATCGGCGATTATATTTAGGATCTTCAATCTCTGGATCACAGCCAAAGCGACGCAACAAAAACTGTCTTATATATCTACCAAGCAAGAGCGCCATAAAAGCAATAAACAATCCAGGCATAATATCAATTTTAACTAGCTTCTTTTGAATATCTGTAAGTGAATTATACCATTTTAAAGGAGCCTCAAACATAACAGATGACAATGTAATCATCTCTGGAATAAAGGCCGACCAAGTTTTAGGACTAACCAACACGGGAGAACGCTCTGATAATGATATCATAAGCTTATCACGAGAATAATTAACCAAAATCTTTTGTAGGTTATCTGACTTATTAAGTAAGAATTCTGCTTCGGCTAAAGCTGCTTTATATTTCATGAGCTCAGCGTTTACTTGCTGCCTTCTTCTGGTTATCTCTTTAGGTTCATTATCCTCTGATTTATCACCAAAAACCGCTAATTGTTTTTCTGTAAGATCTGATTGTCTTTTAACGTAGTCCATCTCTTTTGATAAATCAGCAGAAACAGTAGCTATCTCAGAAGCCAGATTCTCAGCTTTTTTACTACTTATATTTCCATCACTAAGAATTTTTTCAGCATCTTTTATAGCTTTACTTAAATCAGATGTATTTAGAATGCTATTAACAGCAGAAAATGTGTTTAATGAGCTTTTTGCAGAAGAAACATGACAAGGTGACATTAGTAAAAGCACTAATATAACAAGCATTTTCTTTAGCATTGTGCCCTCTTTGAGATAATTAATTTTCATTAAAATGAAATATATACCAAATAGTTTCTACAAACAATATTTAGCTGAAATATTTTTACTTAAACATAAAAAAACCGCCTCAAACAGGCGGTTAATTATATTGTATAACAATAAAATACTATACTCTAACTACTTTTGCGATTTTATCAAGAACCGCATTTACAAGTTTTAGCTCTGGGCCAACATAAAAAGCTGCGGTCACATCAATATACTCAGATATAATCACCTTAGAATCTGTGAATTTATTCTCACATAATTCAGCAACACCAGCTCTCATAATTGACTTGAGGGTTAGTTCTAATCTGTCAAATGGCCACTCAGAACTTAGTGAGTTACGGATTAATTCTTCACCCTGATCTTTATTCTTGCTTGCAAATCTAACTATACGAGCAAATAAGTCTCCATCCATCTCGATTAATTTTGCATATTCTTCAGTTTCTTCTTCGATATTATCAATCAAAGCTTCACCACCGATTTTCTCATCTAAAAAATCAAGAATAACTTTATCAAGAGGAGTGTTATCACATTCCATGAGATACAAAGCTTGTGAGGCAGCCAATCTTGCTGCTCCATATTTTCTAAACTTGTCAGAAACGAATTTTTTCTTACCTTCAGCCATCTTATACCAATTATCTTATATTTACATCAAAAGTCTTGAGGCTATTTATATCTGTTTATTTAAACTTAGCAAGGTTTTTATACAGAGTTTTTGCGTCTATAAGCAATTAAATCTGCAATAGAAGCAATTTTTATGTTATGTTCTTTAGCAAATACCTCTAAATCTGGCAATCTTGCCATATTACCATCATCTTTCATCACTTCACAAATAACCCCTGCTGGGTAAAGACCTGCTAATTTGCAAATATCGACCGCGGCCTCGGTGTGACCACAACGCTCAATAACCCCACCATCTTTAGCCCTAAGAGGAAACATGTGCCCAGGAACAACCAAATCATCTTCCGTTGTTTTTACATCAATCAAGGTTTTAACAGTTTGATTTCTGTCATAAGCAGAAATACCAGTCGTAACGCCTTCTTTAGCCTCTACACTAACCGTAAAAGCAGTACCCAATGGGGCAGTGTTGTGATTTGTCATCATGGGTAATTTGAGCTCATCACATCTTTGAGCCGTTAAAGCAACACAAACAAGCCCTCTAGCATATTTAGCCATAAAATTTATTATCTCAGGCGTAGACTTTTCAGCAGGAATAATAACATCACCCTCATTTTCACGAGATTCATCATCTACCAAAATAAACATTTTACCGTTTTTGGCATCTTCAATTATTTCTTCTATAGAGGCTAACATTTTACAATTCCACTATCTTTG
>QKFK01000022.1 GCA_003252195.1 Rhodospirillales bacterium | reverse complement strand
GGGAACGCTGCTGCCACATATGTTTTTTCACCTTCTGGGCTTTCAATACCCACAATAAGCATATGCTCTGCAAGCCATCCCTCATCACGAGCCATAGTTGATGCAATACGTAGAGCCAAGCATTTTTTGCCAAGCAATGCGTTTCCACCATAACCACTACCATATGACATAATTTCACGAGTTTCTGGGAAGTGGCAGATATATTTATTATCTGCATTACATGGCCATGCGACATCTTTTTGACCAGATTCTAATGGAGCACCAACAGAATGCAAACATGGAACGAAATATCCATCAGCACCAAGCACATCTAAAACCTTTTTACCAACGCGGGTCATAATATGCATATTCGCAACAACATAAGGTGAATCTGTAATCTCCACACCAATTTGAGCAATATGAGAACCAACGGGGCCCATGCTAAATGGAATAACATACATTGTTCTACCCTTCATTGAGCCTTTAAATAGCTCTTTTAGGGTTTCTTTCATCTTCTTAGGCTCTGTCCAGTTATTATTAGGACCAGCGTCAATCTCTTTTTCACAGCAGATAAAAGTTCTATCCTCAACACGAGCCACGTCACGAGGGTCAGATTCACAAAGATAACTATTAGGACGTTTTTTATCATTTAGCTTCACAAAAGTGCCTGCCTTAACCATAATATCGCACATCTTTTGATACTCAGCTTCTGAGCCATCACACCAATGCACAGCATCAGGCGTACAAAGAGCTGCAACCTCTTCAACCCATGCCATAAGTTTTTTATGATTAGTCAAACCGTTAGGTGATGTATTTACCATGTCTATAAACCCTCATAATTATTAAAACAAAAATTGTGAGGGTATTTTACTCTTTTGCAGATGCTCTTGCAAGCACAGATAGAAAAAGCTTAAAAGCAGATATATAAAAATTAAGCAACAATGCAATTTTTAGCTTGCATAATCAATATACGGGGTATATAAATTTTTCAGACTTATGGGTGCGTAGCTCAGTTGGTAGAGCAACTGACTCTTAATCAGTGGGTCTGGGGTTCGAACCCCCACGCGCCTACCATTAAAATCAAAGGCTTAGAGAGTTTTAGCTCCTAAGCCTTTTTCTATGAATAATTTTTAATACTAACATTTATAAAAACGATTAGAAAGAAAATCTATTTTTCATTAATTATTTGCCAATATGTATCAAAATAACATCTACTTTTAACGACAAGGAACAATCTATGCATTAAAAAAAACAGACTTTCAAAAAGCCTGAAAATGCCAAACATTTAAAAACACAAAACCCTCGAAAACTTAAGGTTTTCAAGGGTTTGAGATGGTGCCGACACACGGACTCGAACCGCGGACCCACTGATTACAAATTTGTCGAATAGAAGTTTTCTGTAATTTAATTAATTTTTATATATCTTCATAACCCTTTACAAATAAAGGGTTATATGCAATCATGACTTAAACTAACTTTTACTAATGTTTATATTTTTTTATAAAAAAAGTTACCCCAGAGTTACCCGAGAGCACATATAGTATTGAGATAATAACATGGTTAAATTCACAGAAAGCTACATTAGCAAACTTCAACCTGATACAAATAAAGCACGATATGAAATTCAAGACGAAGGTTGTCCTGGATTATACTGCCGTGTAACGGATAAAGGGGCTAAGACTTATTGCTTCTTCCGTAGAATTAACGGAAAGCTCAAAAGAGTAACCATTGCAAAAACATGTGACATAAACCTAAAAGATGCCAGAAAACAAGCCCTTGAATACTACACACAAATCTCTAATGGCATAGACCCTAACAAGGAAAAACAAAAATTAAAAAATGAAATTTGTTTAGCCGACTTATTTTCAAAATACATTGAAGAACACGGAAAGAAATACACAAAACAAAGTACATGGAAAGAAAACCAGAATATATATAATCGCTACCTACTACCATGGAAAAACAAAACTCTCATTAGCATAACTCGAGATGACATCGAAAAGCTTCACACAAAACTTAGTAGAGAAAATGGAATATATGCAGCAAACAGCACCCTCACCTTAATTAAACATATCTTCAATAAAGCTATTGAATGGGGGTGGCAAGGTAACAACCCTGCAATTGGGATAAAGAAACTAAAAGAAAAATCCAGAGACAGGTATCTTCAACCAGATGAGATAGTAAGATTTTTTAACGCCCTCAGTTCAAGTATCAACGACACAACAAGAGATTTCTTTTATATGTTGATATACACAGGACAGAGACGATCTAACGTTTTATCGATGAGTTGGGATGATATAAGCTTAAAAAACAAAATATGGCACATTCCTGACACAAAAAACGGAGAACCATTAAATGTGCCTTTAGTTAACAAGGCAGTAGACATTCTTACGGATAGATACGCAAAAAAAGATAATAACATTTCATGGGTATTCCCTAGTAACACCAGCATATCCGGTCATTTAGAAGAGCCCAAAAAAGCTTGGAAAAACATTCTAGAAGAAGCAAACATAGCAGATCTTAGAATTCATGACATAAGAAGAACATTAGGAAGTTACCAAGCAATATCTGGCTCGAGTTTACACATTATAGGAAAGTCCTTGGGACACAAAAGCACTCAAGCAACAGAAATTTATGCAAGACTAAGCCAAGATCCAGTAAGAGCATCAATGGAAAAAGCTATTGATATGATTGAAAGTTTCACATATCAAGACACAGATGGAGCAAGCGATGAAAAAAAGTAGTTTAAATTCAATTTTAAAATGGATTTTATATGGGAAAGAACCTCTATCAGATACACAATATTCAATATCAGAAAGATATGAAGGCATTGAAATCAATGACACCATAACTATAAGCAACCCTGAATTAGTTAAGGCTAAGAACAATATAAAAAAAGCACTATTATTTTCTCAATTGAACTTTACTGCGATTAAAGTTAAACCTGAAAAAGAAAAACTAGACCTATCTGTTATATTGTTTAAATTACTAATGCTTGATCATAGAACAGAAAGAAAAAATTTATCCAAATACAAAGCCTCAAAAAATAAAGAAGACATAATCGACAGTAACGTTGGGTATTTTGTCACTCAGAATAGAAATAGAAAACTCAACAAATCAGAAATCAACTTTTTCAACAAATATAAGAAATACTATTTTATATGGGATAAAAGCTTAGTACTTATTGAAAATTTTTCACACCCAATTCTACTAGAGGTATGTAGGATTATAACATTATTATTTATAATGCTTTTAGCATCTAACTACAATTTCATCAATTCATATGCTTTATACATTTCTGAAGTCCTTTTATCCATAGTATTTTTAACAATCACGTTTTTTCCAACTCAAGAATTATATAAAGTATATGTAGATACTGACGATATAAAAGAAACATTTCCAAGAGATACCAAAGAAGCAAAAGAAACACAATATCAGGTAACAAATATTAATAATAACAAAGTAAACAACATTAAAAATTACAACACAACGAATATTAACAACCACAACGTAAAAAATATTAACAATTATAGCACGACACAACAAATTCAAGAAGACACAGAAACAAGCAAAAAAATTCTTGAAGAAATAAGAGAAGTTAATAAAAGCACAAAAAAAGCAAAACAAAAAACATCGGAAATAAACAGCCAAAATGCACAAAAAGGAAAAGACAAGGAGCTAGGACCACAAAAAATATGCATTGCCGAAGCATATGGAAAAACAAAACCAGCTGAAGAAGCTCTTAAGACATTACAAAATGACTTTAATGGTAAATGTGTAAACCTAGCAACTGTAAAAAGATGGTATAAGCTAGCTGACAAAGAAGAACTAATAACCGATGAACTTTTGTCAGCGGTCGCTGAAGCAAAAAAAATATAATTCAAATATAACAACGCATTATAGAGTTCTAACGTCTGCGAAAATAAAAAAAACAACACGGTTTATTAAAATTGATAAACAATTACCTCTGTAAATCAAACTTATGGAGGTTTTATCATTATGAATGAATTTTTATATAAAAAAGAAAATGACGAAGAAGTGCTTTTAACTAGAGCAGAAGCTGCTGAGTTTCTCGGCATCAAAGAAGGTACTCTTGCTGTTTGGGCTACACATAAAGAACACTTAAACATAGTAAAAATTGGAAGACTTGTTCGATATAGAAAAAGCGATTTAATTGAATTTATTAATCGTAGAACAGTTACAATTCCAGAAAGCACAATCTAATGAAGAGTGCATCAAGTCAATTCTCACGTGTTAACGACATTGCGTTGTCTGTTTTGCCATCGTTGCTTAATCGGTGGTTGCCAGATGGTGTGCGTGTTGGTAACGAGTGGATAGCTCGCAATCCTAGGCGAATAGATAAGCACAAAGGCTCATTTAAGATAAATATTACAACTGGTAAATGGGCCGACTTTGCCACAGACGATAAAGGTGGTGATGTAATATCTTTAGCTGCGTATCTATGTGATTTAACTCAAACCCAAGCACTAAAAGAGCTTGCCAATATGTTAGGAGTTGAAATTGAATAATTTTTTTGCCCCTATATCTAATCTTGAGATAATAAAAAGGCCCAATAATGAAGATGAATTGGACGTGATAACTCCTGTTCCTGAAGATGTTACGAGGCCAAACTTTTTTACAAAAAGTCTCGGCAATCCTACAGAAATATATTCGTATTATCTGCCAGATGGAAAGCTCGCTAATTACATTGCTAGGTATGAAACAGATAAAGGCAAAAGCTTTTTACCCTTTACATATTGCAAATGTAAAAATGGCACCAAGTCATGGAAGCATAAGAATATAACGGATAAACGACCTCTATATGGTTGTGAACAATTGAGTATTCGCAATAAGGCAAATGTTCTAATTGTTGAAGGAGAAAAAACAGCAAATGCAGCTAAAGCAATCTTCCCTGATTATGTTGTTATATCATGGTCTGGTGGATCAAATGCAATACAGAAATCTGATTGGAGCGTTTTATATAATAGAACGATAACTCTTTGGCCTGACAATGATGTGCCAGGCAAAAAAGCCATGAGTATTTTATATGATATATTAAAAGAACAGAGCTGTAATTTATCTATTGTCTCAACCCCGAAAAACTTTCCAGCTAGTTGGGACTTAGCAGATGATATTCCTAACCATAAAGGCGTTGAGTATCTAAGAGAGCTTTTGGAAAATACGAAAGATAAAAAGACATCTACCATTGGCACTGAATTAGTTTTATCTACACCAACTGCTTGGACTGAAGCTGTGTCAGGTGAGGCAATATTAGATGAGTTAGTGAACATCTTTAATAAGCATCTTATATTACCAGAACATTCAGCTAATACATTGGCTCTATGGGTGTTGTTTACCTATTGCTTTGAATGTTTTGAACATTCACCAAGATTGCTCATACATTCTCCAGAAAAAAGATGTGGTAAGACAACCTTGTTAATGCTCCTAAACTTTCTTTGCTGCAGACCCATAAGAGTGGCTAGTTTAACAGCTTCTGCAATGTTTAGGACTATTGAAACTTACAAGCCCACGCTTTTGATTGATGAAGCTGATAGCTTTCTAAACGACAAAGAAGAATTAAGAGGTGTTATAAATGAGGGTCATACCAAAGGCGGCGGTGTAATCCGCACTATAGAGACTAGCAAAACTCATAGCGTAAGGTTTTTTAGCTGCTTCTGTCCGTGTGCCATAGCGGGAATAGGAAAAGTTACTGATACTATTGCAGATAGAAGCATTCTTGTCCCTATGAGGCGTAAATTGCTAGGAGAAACCGTATGTAGGTTACGAGGCGATAAATCAATTATATTTGAGCCTATTAAGCAAAAATGTGCTAGATGGGTTTATGATAATCAAATTGCCTTATCAGAGTTAGATCCAGAAATAGAAAATCATATTAGCGATAGAACTGCAGATAACTGGAGACCATTATTAATCATTGCGGAACTTGCTGGTAAAAAATGGGTGGATTTAGCTAAAGCATCTATGAACGTGATTGATAATATCGGTCATATAAACGATGAAAGTTCAATTAGAGTATTATTGCTAAAGGACATTAAGAGCATTTTTGAAGACAATAAATGCTATTTTATAAGCTCACAAGAGCTTTGTTCCTATCTCTCTTCAATTGGTGATAGTCCCTGGGGTGAGTATCAACAAAACAGATCTATCACTCAAAGGCAGCTAGCAATCATATTAAAGGACTTTGGTATATCTCCATATCAAAAGAGAATTGGCGACAAGAATATAAGAGGCTATGACAAAGCTCAATTTAATGACGCATTTACTCGCTACCTTCCAACAAGTGCTACATCGCTACAACCAAGTATAAACAATAAAATAACTGCTACATAATTGCTACAACATAACACTTGTAGCAGATAGAGGAGATAAATATGGAATACATATCTGTTAAAAAGGAATTGGTAACAATGTTACCTGAAATAAAGTCTTTTTTTGCCAAAGGCTATTCAACCATAGAAGTTTTTAATGAGCTTAAGAAATACGGCAGAATTAAATGTTCTCAGGCTTCTTTTTATAGGTTCGTTAAAAAGTATGTAGATTTTAGCCAAATAGATGAGGCAATAAAAAGCACCGAAGGCAAGAGAAAATCTTCTCTTGTCAGTAATAACTTCAATTATTAAGGAGAAACATTATGAAAATACATATATTTTCGCAACTAAACAGTGGAATAGGACAAACATCTACTGCAGCTTTGTTGGGCCAGTATTATCAAGGTCAGCATTCTAGTATCTGTCTAATAGATGCAAATCCGTTTCATAAAACACTTTTTGCCTATAAAGGACTTCCAGTAAAATTATTAAATATTATGGAAGGTACCAAGATTGACACATCAAAAATACCTGACATATTTGAAGATCTTCCAAATGTTTATAATATGATTATTGATGTAGATGCTGGTATTGCCCAGGCGTTCTATGATTATATAAAAAACAGCAATATTCTTGGCAAATTAAAAGAACAAGGATGTGAGGTTATATTCCACTATATAATTCCTAATTCACATTGCTATAAAAGCTCAATAAAGGGGCTGGAATATATAGCTGATACCTTTGCTAATAATTCAATCATAGTTTGGTATAACAGCTCATATTTTTATGCTCATGAAATAGATCTCAATAAGCTTGAAATTATCAAAACTCTTGAAAATCAAAATAGGCTGTTAGGTATTATTGAGTTGCCAAAAATCCATGAAGGTAACTTGCATAGGGCCTTAAATAAACTTGTAGTAGGAGATATTCGTTATACTATCAATGAAGCAAGCGATTGCCCTAAAAATATAAGTATGGAAGAATTTACATCCTTGCTAGACTTTAAGAAAGAAAGCTTTTCTATGATGACAAGAGCAGGCCTATAACAAAACTAAAACCTCTGATGAAACATATCCAGGGGTTTTAGAATAGATACTGTTTATCAAATATTATCAATTATTCTCTTGGCAGTAAGCCTTTGCTATTTAGTTCAGGAACATCAAGATTCATTGAAGTTAAATGTTTAATAATCTTGTTTCCGTTATTAGCAGCATAACCATCATAATTAGAATTGTAACAATTCATGCATAAAGATATTTTGTAACTGCTTAGAAATTTACCATCATAAACATGTGGTCCAAAATCAAATTCACGCCCACATAAAAAACACTTTTCTTTTACCAAAACTAACCTCATACATATAAAATTATCATAAGTTTATTATACTTATTTTACTCATATAAGCCACATTCAAAGCACAATATCAACAACTTTACTTATGCTTTTAACAACAGATAACATGATGTATTTTATTTTTGTATGATGACGCATTTATCAAATATTATCAGGGATTATCAATCTGAAACAAGCTATATAAACAGACCTTAAAATCACATCTAAAAACAACTAATTAAAACATATATAACAATAACTTAATCAATTATTATTAAATATTATCAATGCAGATGTACTAAATATTCTCATCTGTAAGTAGCACAGGCAGGATATACCTAATAATATCATTTTTGCAAAATGACCTTATTAGGTCCTGTTTTCTCGCAACACGTTGCTCCAAAATTCAAATTCACATCATCGAATATTAAATGTAGATATTTATATTATAGCCATAAGTCTAAGCACTATAAAAAATCCAATAAAAACAATGTGAAAAAAGTTTGGCGCTTAGCGAGCCCTAAAGCCTGTAAGTATTCCAACAATTAATTTTAAGAGGTAAAAATGAGAGAAATTGTATTAGAAATAGAAGTTACAGGTTTTGAGCCAGGCAAAAATTCAAGAATCATTGAAATAGCAGCCTTAGAACTCGTTAACGGTCAAGAAACTGGTAGGCATTTTAATAGCTTTATAAACCCTCAAATAGAAATTGATAATGCTATGTGTAATTTTTTAAATACATCGAATAAATTTCTAAAAAACAAGCCAGACTTTAATGAAATAGCTCAAGAGCTGGCTGATTTTATAAAAGATAGTAATATAATTATGTTTTGCTCAAGATTTGATTTGCCATTCATAGAATATGAATTCAGAAATTCTGGTCATGACATAAAGCTGAATTATGTAATAGATGTATATGAAGTTGCAAAACAACATTACCCTAAAAAAGTAATCAGCTTGCACGGACTATGCAAAGAATTAAAAATTAAATTTCCACAAATCAAGCATCATACCGTATTAAAAGATGCTAAATTAATCGCAATGTTATATAAGTATTTACAAGACAAAACTAAAAGTAAGGAGAAACCTATGACTATAAATGAATTAAAAACAATACATGATAAATTTTCTGATTTTGCACGCAGAGCCAATGTTGTTTTGCAAAAATCTGGCGTTGAACCTTTTTTCTACAATAGCAAGCCAATAACTGGTTGCTTAAATAACCCAGATATATTGTTTATGGGTATTAACCCTGGTTTAGGACGTGATGATTTTGGTAGAATTGCAGAAGAAGCAGACTTTGTACAAAGTGAATGTAAGTATATTGAGGAAAATGAAGGCAAATTACCTTTAGCTACAAACGTTGTTGATTGTACGTCATCTGCGCTAAAAACTACAAGTTGTGGAACTTTATGCATCTTTTAATAGAAACTGTCCCAAAGAAATGATTAATCAATTTTTATATCATCATAAATTGAAGTAAAGTTATCTACCATCTCTTTTGGTGTGAGTATCATAGAATTATTTATCCACCATTCTATCATACCTACAAATGCTGATGCTAAAAAGTAATTTCTAAATTCTTGCTTTGTTTTATCGACCTTACTATTATGAACTTGTTTATTCATACTGTCTAATGTTTCTTTCAATAGATGCTTTCTAAAAAAAGAAGTGTCTCTATCAGATAAAAATATTGAAAAAATAGTTTTATTTTCATAAATGTAATTAAATGTATTATACATTAGATTCTCTGGTGTATCTGAACTACATCCAACAAAAATATTTTTAAGATATGAATCAATACATTTATCAAGTATGTCATATTTATCCAAGTAATGAAAATATATAGTACCTCTATTTACATTTGCTAAATTTGCTATCTCATTGATTGTGATTTTTTCAAATCTTTTCTCTTTCATCAAAGAAATCAAAGCTGTAAAAATTGCTATTTGTGTTTTTTCTATTCTTCTATCCATAAATATCCTACTTTTATTAGACAATTTCCTCTATTTTGTTGAATATTAAACATTTGCTAAAAATGTGTCCATTGCATAATGATTAATTTTTGATACTATTAATTATATCCAACATATGTTGAATATCATACATATATTTATATTTTAATTTAAAGGTGTATTATGAATAGATTAGAAGAAGTTTTTGAACATTTAACTGTAAATAATGTTATGTTTTTAGCAAGTAGTGATGGAGTAAAACCTAAGGTTAGACCTATTGGATTTATAATGAAATTTAAAGATAGACTATATTTTTCTACAAGTAATCAAGGTCCAATATATAAAGAATTAAATGGCAATCCAAATTTTGAGTTATTAACATTTAAACCTGATGAACCAAGTAATAGAATAAGAGTTAGTGCCAATGCAGTTTTTGATAACTCAAATGAGGTTTATGAGGAGTATTATCGCTTAAATCCAGAAATGAGAGATGTTCCAAATATGGCTTTATTCTATGCAGATAATTGGGAAGCAATAATTTATAAAGGTTTTAGAGATAGAAGAGAAATAAAACAATAAGTTAAATTATTAATATGTTGATTGAAATATGGGGTGATTATACTTGTCCCACTTGTTCCGATGGCGTACAGTTAAAACCTCTCAACTACGAATTACATAATCTCAGGTATATGATTCCAATAATTTAACTTTAAAAGTTAGATTTAATGAATTACAATTACTTATTAAACCTCGAACGAGTATCGAGGTTACAAAACTAAAAAAGCTCGTTTCAGTAAACCTCGAATGAGCATCGAGGTTACAAAACTAAAAAAGCTCACATGATGAACGCTCATTGAGCCATGAGCATATAAAACTAAAGAAAGCTCAACTAGATGAACGCTCGTAGAGCCACGAGCATATAAAACTAAAGAAAGCTCAACTAGATGAAAAACAACCACACGCTTGCTATAATACTGGCCGTAGTGTGGTTGTTTTTTTTATAATATTTTCAATGTATTACAAACATTATAAAAATAGCTAATATAAATTTCTAAAAAAGATATTTAGTAATATCAAATATTCTAGTTCTTATATTTGCTAAACTTATCTAATGACTTAATATTACAACAACAAGCCCAGAAAGAGTATCTTACGGGGCTTGTTCACCTGCATACCACACATAACCTACAATAATTATTTACCTTTATTTTTAATAACAGATAATGTAATATTTTTGTTAGCTCTCACTGTTATCAGAAAAATGCTGATGACGAGTATCGGCAGGAAGGACTTGAACATTCTGAATGTCGGATTGAGAGCCTTTTATTTACCTAAAATCATTTACCTTTATTTTAAATAACAGATAATATATTATATATATAAAGCTATTTAACTTTATTAGGAATAATATATTGTCTATTATACTTAAAACACCAGATGAGGTTATGATTGATATTGCAAAGCGGGCCAAAGCTAAACGCCTTGCTTTGAATTTAACCCAAGAAGGATTAGCCAATCGCTCTGGCGTTAGCCTTCCATCATTAAAGCGTTTTGAAAAATCAGGACTAATATCACTATCATCACTACTTGATATCGCAGTCGTTTTAGGCTCACTTGAGGAGTTTGAAGAACTGTTCAAACCTCGCAATGCTCGCCCTAGCCTATTCTCTCTAGAAAGCAAACCAAGCAAACGAAAAAGAGGAGCTATAAAATGAGATTAAATGTGTTTTATAACGCTTATGGCAAGAGAGAGTTTGTTGGCATTCTAGATGAGCAAGACAACATATTATTTGAATATGCACCAGAATTTTTGGATAAAGACATAGAATTATCCCCTTTTATGCTACCGCTACAATCTGGAGTGTTTGAAGACAGCAAACGTACGTTTGATGGACTATTTGGCTTATTCAACGACAGCCTTCCTGATGGCTGGGGTTGTTTATTGTTAGATAGAGCTCTTCGTAAACAAGGATTATCACTAAAGCAAATAACACCATTAAAGCGTCTTTCAATGCTTGGTAAAAATGCTATGGGGGCATTAGAATATGAACCAGCAGAAGAAAGCAGCTCAGAACTTTACAACAACGCTCTCAATCTTGATGAGCTAGGGTTAGAAGCCAATAAGATTTTGCAAGGAGAAAGCTCTGAAGTATTAGACGCACTATTAAACCTAAATGGCTCA
>QKFK01000173.1 GCA_003252195.1 Rhodospirillales bacterium | reverse complement strand
AGCAATGCAGGATATAAAGTTGTTCTGGCCTCAAAAGGCACTCCAGAAGCAATAATTGATTTTAAGCTCTCTTTTACAACGCCACCAGCTTTTGCCCAACCAGTTACGTTGTGATAATCATCAAATGGAGCTTTTACATCAATACCCACCCAACTAAGCATAGGCAATAACTCGCCCAAGAATCCTGGGTTAATGCCACCTGTATGTAAGGCAACCTCAAAACCCATAGATTTAACTTCTTTAATTGCATCATATAATGCAACTTGAAGCAAAGGCTCTCCTCCACTAAACACAACGGTGTTAAGAAGACCTTTTCTTGTTTCTAAAAATTCTATAAATTCTTCCCACTGGATTCCGCCTTCTGCATATAGCGGGCGGAGGTGGTGATTATGGCAGTAAGGGCATGTCCAAGCACACCCCTGCATAAAAACAACGGTAGAAATTTTGCCGGGACAATCGACTGTTGAAAATTTTATAATTCCGCCGATTTTGATTCCCGACATAATCCCTCTTCCGTTTATTGATTATTCAGCAGCCATTTGAGCTGCAGTTTCACAGTTAATTTTGCCTTCTACGAAGCATTTTCTTGTTGCGAATTCGCTCTTTTTACCGATATTGAATTCTGAAACTGGACGGTGGTAACCCATAACTCTTGTCCATACTTCACATGTTTGACGTTCGCTGTCGTTTAAGATGATTTCATTATTCATATTAGTATCCTTTCCTATTATAGTAATCTATTTTTTTATAAAAGCCAATTAAGCAGCACTCTCATCGTTTAATTTTTTACGTTTTCTCTCACGAATTTCCTCATCACAGATAGGGCAGAACTTGTGTTCACCTGCTATATATCCATGCTTAGGACAAATTGAGAAAGTAGGTGTTATAGTTATATATGGTAACCTATAATTAGTTAGCACTCTCTTAATCAAATCAGCACAAACCTTAGCGTTTGAAATTCTTTCATTCATGTACAAGTGAAGAACTGTACCACCTGTATATTTTGATTGAAGCTCAGCTTGTAAATCCAATGCTTCAAATGGATCATCCGTGAAACCAACAGGAAGCTGAGATGAATTTGTATAAAATGGTGCTTCTTGAGTTCCTGCTTGAATAATATTTGGATATCTCTTTTTATCCTCACGAGCAAAACGGTATGTTGCGCCCTCAGCTGGAGTAGCTTCTAAGTTGTACATAGAACCAGTCTCACTTTGGAAGGCAACCATTTTTTCACGAATAAAGTCAAGAACTCTAACAGAGAATTTTTGTCCCCATTCGTCAGTCACGTCATGCTTACCGTCTGTAAAGTTGCGAATCATCTCATTAAATCCGTTAACACCGATTGTTGAGAAGTGATTACGCAATGTTCCGAGGTAACGTTTTGTGAATGGGAATAAGCCATTGTCCATATGACGTTGAATAACCTTACGTTTAATTTCTAAAGATGTTCTAGATGCTTCTAACAATTCATCTAATCTTGCCAACAAACCTGCTTCATCGCCTTTATATACATATCCTAAACGAGCACAGTTAATAGTAACAACGCCAACTGAACCTGTTTGCTCTGCAGAACCGAACAAACCATTGCCCTTAGCCAAAAGCTCTCTTAAGTCTAATTGCAAACGACAGCACATAGAACGAACTTGACCTGGGTTTAAGCTTGAGTTGATGAAGTTTTGGAAATATGGAAGACCATATTTAGCTGTCATCTCAAACATAATTTGAGCGTTTTCATCATCCCATGGGAAGTCTTCTGTAATGTTATATGTAGGAATTGGGAAGGTAAAAGGACGACCCATTGCATCACCTTTAGTCATAACCTCAATATAAGCACGGTTAATCATATTCATTTCTTCTTGGAGGTCTCCATAGCAGAAATCAACATGTTCACCACCGATTAAAGGATTTTGTTCTCTTAAATCTTCTGGGCATACCCAGTCAAAAGTGAGGTTAGTAAATGGTGTTTGTGTACCCCAACGTGAAGGAACGTTAAGATTATAAATAAACTCTTGGAAAGCTTGCTTAACTTTTTCATAAGGCATGTTGTCCAAGCGAACAAATGGAGCTAAATATGTATCAACTGAACTAAATGCTTGAGCTCCAGCCCATTCATTTTGCAATGTACCCATAAAGTTAACCATTTGACCTAAAGCACTTGATAAATGCTTAGGAGGAGCAGCCTCAATTTTACCTTGAACACCGTTAAAGCCTTCATTTAACAAATTGCGGAGTGACCAACCTGCACAATAGCCAGCAAGCATATCTAAATCATGGATATGAACATCACCATTTCTGTGTAAATCACCAATTTTTGAAGGGTAAACGTGGCTGAGCCAGTAGTTTGCAATAATTTTACCAGATACATTAAGAATCAAACCACCTAATGAATAACCTTGGTTAGCATTAGCATTAACACGCCAGTCTGCTCTTTCTAAATATTCGTTAATTGAGCTTTCAACATCAACTAATGTGTTACGGTCTTTACGTAATTTACCTCTTTGCTCTCTATATACAATATAAGCCCTGGCCGTTTCAAAAAAGTTAGCTGAAATAAGAACTTGTTCTACAACATCTTGAATTTGCTCAATCTCAGGGTTTCTATTACCAAAACGGTGCTTTAATACTTTAACAACTTGCGCAGTTAAAAGCTCAGCCTCTTCATCACCAAATTCAGAAGTTGCAGAACCAGCGCGTTTAACAGCAGATAAAATCTTAGAAGAATCAAAAGGAACTTCTTCACCGCTTCTTTTCATAACACCAACAATGCTAGCGTTATCGTTTGTTATTTCCTGAGTATCTGTTTGAGCTATGTCAGCCATTTTTCTCTTCACCCTTTTGTATCATTTCTTAATTAAGCTTAACAAAGAAATAGTAACCAAATTATTAACAAAACACTAAATATAGTGCTATCCCCACACCTAAAACACAACATATAGATTTCATAAAGGCGCTAAGTTATTGTTTTTTATACAAAAGCAACAAAAAACAACATTTTTAAGCGCACATAAATACTATAGATAGTGTTTTTCGATTTATGAAAGGCACAATATATGGTGAAGATATTTAAAACAAGCCCAAAAAAAATATTTATTTTCTTGACATTAAAATAAGCTCCGCAAGTTCCATCAATCAAAAAGAAAATACAACAACTTATGCCATAAAATTAATCTTTTTTGCGAAAAATAGTTAACATAAAAATCCACATTTAAAACGTCTAATATACCTCAAATCTATTCACAAAAGAATCCACAGCCCCTATTTAGCCCCCAGAGAATCTATGGTTTTAAAAACATTTCACAAACAAAATTATCAAATGAAAATTTGATAGGATACAAATTGACATAACCATCAATGGACATAAAACATAGCGACTCTTTTATATCGCTTAAATATATTGGCTATATCACAGATTAACTATTTCTATTATTGCTTTACAACCCTACATAATCTATAAAGGTGCAAATTTAAATAAACATTCAGGAGTAGTTTCCTATGAGTATAAATAAATTTGAGAATAACTTTCTTATTCGCATGACAGATGGAACATTAAAACAGGTAAACCCATTTTCTGGTGCTGAGGTCTGGACTGTTGTAGGCAGGGGCAATCGTCCTATTGCGGTTAACAATGAGGTTAAAGAGTTAGATTCTCATGACCCAGAAGATTATTGCATCTTCTGCCCTACTCAGTATTTTAAGACACCGCCTGAAAAGTCTCGCCTTATTGCCACTAATGGCGAATACAAAATGCTTCACAACCTCGCACCATCTAAAATTAATGATACTGTAGCGGAGTTTAGAAGGGTCTCAAATTTGTTTGAGATAATTTCATATGATTATTGGGTCGAGAATTATGATTACGTGCCTCACCCAATTATAATGGATAAAATGAGCCAATATCTTTCAGACCCTCAAGGCAAAGAACATATTATCAATACAATTAATTTTAAGCTCAAATCATCGGGACAGAGCGATGATGACATTGCATCAATATCTGACGAAGACAAAATACGCATGGCTACAGGCTTCTTTGCGGGTTGCCACGAACTAATTATTGGTAAAAGGCATTATATAAAAGACGCTGAATTTGACAATCAAAACGCCTCATCTGGTGAAATGACTACAGAAGAGCATAATCAATATATAAAATTCACTATTCACGCATTAAAAGACATCTTTATCACCAATCGTTATGCAAGGTTTGTAACCGTGTTCCAAAACTGGATGAAACCAGCTGGTGCATCACTAGACCATTTACATAAACAACTTGTTGCAATTGATGGCAGAGGAGAGATTCTTGAACAAGAAATCGCCCGTGCCCGCAACAACCCAAATGCATTTAATGAATATGCCGTTAATTTTGCGAGTTACCACAATCTTATTATTGCTGAGAATGATTATGCTGTAGCATTTGCAGATTTTGGACACCGTTTCCCTACATTGGCCATATATTCAAAAAGCAAGCGCAATCAACCATGGAACCATAGCGATGAAGAAGTTAGAGGAATGTCTGACTTAGTTCATGCATGCCATGCAGCTATGGGATCAGAACTACCATGTAATGAAGAATGGTATTATCGCCCACCAGATGTTGATGTAGCAATGCCATGGCACATATTAATCAAATGGCGTATTAGCAACCCTGCAGGCTTTGAGGCAGTTACAAACATATATGTAAACACTATCGACCCATGGATGCTAAGAGACAAAGTTGTAACTAAGCTTTATGAGCTTCGCAATCAAGGCAAGATTGAAAAAAGCATCAACATCTCAACCGAGTGTGATTGTGTACCAAACTGCCTATTATACAACCCTAACATAACAGGTACACACCAGCTAAAACGCAGTGATTTAGAGCGCCTACGCGGTGAAACTCTAAATTTCTAGTTTGCAAATTACACCTCATATATTATAATCCTAGCTGAGGGCATTTTGAGAGGATTATATATATGAGTAGTTCATTTGCTGAAACCATAAATAGCATGAGAGAAGGCACATTATTTGAGGTTAAGATCAATAATGACACTCCTAACAATAAGACATATGCTGATTTTATAACAGAGTTAGAAAAAACTGATACCAGCAATATAACCCTTCAAAACTGCGGTATAAAAGGCAAACGTCTAGATTCTTTTCTTGATGCTATATCCAAAAATAAGAAAGTTCAGCAAATCAACTTATGGTTCAATGAGCTAGATGATGGTGATGTAAAAAAAATAGCAAACTTTGCTATTAAAAATGAGCATGTTGGAAGATATTCACTATCTAATAATAACTACACAGATGAGGGATGCAAATATTTAGCCCAAGCAGTGAAGCAAGGCGCTAATATCCAAAATCTTGATATTGCTAATTGCCCAAAAGTAACCGATAATATGGTAGATATATTTGTTCCGCTATTAACTGACATATCTCTAAATATGCATAGCTTTAGCATGGGAACAAAATATGGCGTTAAATTAGAAAGTAAAATATGGTCAGCTAATCATCTAAGAAAGAAACGTATCGCACATTTTAAAGAAGCAAAAAAAAGGCAAGAAGCAATTGGTCTAAATTCTGCAAAACAGATTGGAGCAATTAGCAACCGCCTATCTGGACGCAGATAAACAATAATTACAAGCAAATATTCTGCAAGACATCTAGCTAACTATACATTCATGCTCTTTAGCACACTTTGTGCATAAAAACCACAAACAAGCACCAAAAAAAAATTATGGTAAATGCTTATATTTGCAGAAACAGAGATATCAGATTTGCATATACATTTATTTAATTAGCCACCAAATAGAGGGCAAAAGCTTTAACCACCTAAAAGACAAAGTAGAAAATCAAAACACTGTTTTTATAATTAAACTATTTTCTGTTTTCAGCAGTAGCAAGCTCTTCTTTTAAGATATTAATAAGCTCACCCATAGATTTTTCATTGTACCATTTTGTGGCTAATGCATTAGCTATCTGTTCTAGCTCTTTTCTGTGCAGTGGCTTTTCAATATAAAATAGCTTATCTTGCGGAGGAACTCTTAAAGAAATCTCAGCAGGATCAACATCTGAATAACCTGTTACAAAAACAATATATACATCAGGGTCAATTTTACGGATTATCTCTGCAGCTGAAACACCATTCATCCCAGGTGGCATTCTAATATCTAAAAATATGATACTAAATTTATTATTATCTCTCACGCTTTCTTTTACTATCTCAACAGCATCCGCACCCTGAGAACAAACTACTATTTCAAACTTTTGCCTATTTTGATTGTTTTCAACAGTCTTCTTAAAAAGCTCTTGCTCAAGCTTTACAAAAGCATCATCACTCTTATACTTCTCACCATCGAAAGACAGAACCTCTGATATATTTTCTCTGATAGCCTTTTCATCATCAACCACAAGAACACGTCTTTTTTCCATTGATGTCTCTATATTTTCTGGCGCATTACTCATGTTTTATCACTCCGCTTTAAATTGTGGAATATACATGCTCATGCAAGTACCTTTATCAGCACCTTCACTAGCAACATCTATTTTTCCGCCCATTTTATTTATTATATTTGCAGTCCAATGCAAACCTTCTCCGCCATCTTCATTTCTTTTTGTAGAATAGTCCCGTGTAAATATCTTTTGGAATTTATCTTTTTCTATACCACAACCATTATCTTCAACATTAATTTTCACCATGCCATCATCTAAGACAGATGCGGATATATTTATTATTCCTTTTACCGGCATGCTCTCATTTATTGCTGTTATTGAGTTAGATACTAAATTTATAACCGCATGCTCTAGATAAACTGGGGATGCTTTCACCTCAATTTCATATGGGATATCAATATTCAAATCAATATTTTCTGCTTTATAATCTCTAATAGCTGCTTCTATACAAGTTTTTAGGTGCACCTTATCTAAATCTGTTTCTTGTTGAGCTGAGAAATTTTTACGCGCTAACATACGCTCTGTTATTGACATCATACCAAGTGACATTTCAAGCTTATCTGACATTTCAACACGCAAATTCTTAATTCTGCCAATAGCTAACTTTATATATTCTTTTAATTTTTCTTTATCTTCTGCAGATACATTTTCTTTATCTGAGAGAACATATTCAATTGCTTGCTCTAAATTATCTAAAACCTCTCCACGCTCTTTTAATCTTGTCAGCAAGCCCTCTAAACTAAGAGAAATCGGCGTTAAAGAATTTCTAACATTATGCAATATTCCAGATTTAATATCCTCCTGCCCTTGGGCAAACGAGGTTTTAACGGTTTGAACTTTATCTTTTTCTATATAATTAACAAAATCTTTAAGCGTATCTTTGAACACTGATACATCTTGAAAACCAAGAGCTGAGCTACCATCACCACCTTTTTTAACAATTTTATCCAACTCACCATGAATTTTTGAAAGAGGCTTAACAAATGAATTGGTAATCATTCTACCAACAACAAACATTAGCATCAAACCTATCATCACAATAGAAATAACGAAATACAATATGATATTTTTTCCCTGACGAATAAGATTAGCATTATTGTCAACAACTACATATAAAGCAGAACCATTGGCAGTATCAAACCTTCTAGCACCAAAAACATGATTATCACTAATGTCTATAACAGCAAAATCCTTGGTTTTAGACTTTTTAACTTCTTCAAACTTAGAGGGAAGGCTTTTTTCATCATAATAAGCAACTGGAAGAGACAAATCTTTTGATACACGACCGATCATTTGGCCATCTATCATTTTACCCATAACAATGTACCCATTATATGGTTTTGATTCTTTGGTGTCAGATGTTCTACAGGTTGAAAACATCATAAATCCAGAAGGCGTTTTAACAATAGATGAAAAAGCATTTTCATTATCCTTAAGCTTAACAATAGATGACATAACATCAACTGTTAAAATTGTTTCTAAATTTATACCCTCAATCTGTAATGAATCTTCAACCTTGCCCCATATCAATTCTTTTTTAGAATTAAATATGAGCATAACATCAATACCTAGATTGTATATTGATGAGTTGTTGAGATTCTCTTTTTTATAGGCCTTATTAGCAGCAGGATTTTCTATAAAATTATATGTATCGGTCCAAATAGCCCAGTCTTTTGCAGATCCAGACAGTGATTGTATTCTATTCTCAAAATAAGACATGGCTCTTTTAGCATTTTTTGTTGCCTCTTCATGCTCTAATTTATAATAATTAGGCACAACCAAAGCACTAACTGACAAAACACTTAATGCAACAAAGACCATTACTGAAGCTAGCATGGTAAATATGATTTTTTTATGCAGACTTCTACGCAAAACACCCTCTCTATCTTTAATAACCAGCTGTTAAATAATAACATTATAAACAAATAAAATCCATGCAAAATAATCACATACTGATATTCTAACCTATTATAATATATAATAAAACCAACCAATTAGTTAACAACATAGCCTTTTAGTTACAAAAAAGGCCGCAAGAACATAAATCTCACGGCCTTTTAATAGTGTTTATCTGTATTCTATTTTACTGCAGATAAAACTGCATCATAATTAGGCTCTGTTGTAATTTCAGGAACTAATTCTGAATGAACAACAGTTCCTTTTTCATCTACAACTACGATAGCACGTGACAACAAGCCCTTAAGAGCACTATCAGCAATACCAACACCAAATTTAGAAGCCACATCACCGTATCTAAAGTCGCTAGCAACTTTAACGTTGTCAATGCCTTCAGCAGCACAGAAGCGACCTAGTGCAAATGGCAAATCTTTAGAAACACAAAGCACAGTTGCTCCACCTAATTTGCCTGCTTCAACATGGAATCTACGTACAGAAGCTGCACATACACCAGTATCAACACTTGGAAAAATGCTTATAACAAGCTTTTTACCAGCAAAATCTTTTAATGAAACTTCAGCTAATCCACCATCTACGACTTTGAAATCTGGGCAAGCTTCGCCAACTTTTGGAAGTGAGCCTGATGTATTAACTTCTGAACCTTGAAAAGTAACTTTTGACATAATATCAATTCTCCTGTTTTAATTAACTAACTACGAATGAGTATTTCGTATCATATATCATTTTTTCAAGTATGAGTTAGATATTTTTTTGTATAGGTGTTGCAATGGATAGTATAAACCTCCTCCCTGGGCCAGTTGAATTTATAAATGAAATTCATGAAGCTTTTAACGAGCCTGCATTATCTCACCGTGATGGACATACCAAGGAGCTGGTTGATAAAACAGAACAATTATTTAACGAGCTAACAGGAGCAAAGCACACCACCATATTTGTTGGCTCAGGCACATTATCTAACGACGCTGTTGCCGCCCAGATTGCCTGCATTGGAGGCAAAGGACTAATCCCAACAAATGGAAAGTTTGGCGAGAAAATGGGTGAGCATTTAGCCCCATATAATCTTGCTTATGACATGTTAAAACACCCATGGGGAGAAGCTTTTGATTACAAAAAAGTTGAAGCTATAATTAAAGATTATGATTGGTGTTGGCTTGCTCATTGTGACACCTCCAGCGGGGTTTTAAACAACCTCCCCCTCATGGTAGAAATATGCAAAAAGCACAATGTAAAACTATGCGTTGATTGTGTTAGCACCATGGGAACAATGGCAATTGATTTAAAAGATGTATATTTAGCTTCATGTGTTAGCACCAAAGGTGTTGCTTCATATGAGGGTTTAGGCATAGTTTTATCAAACCAAATATTCACGCCACGGCCTGATAAAATTCCTATGTGCCTTGATATTGGATATTATCAAAAACATGGTGGCATTCCGTTTACATTATCATCACGTTTTATATCCGCCTTAAACATTGCCTTAGAACATATATTACATGGCAAAAGACTACAAAACATTGCTGATTATCACCAAATGATTGCAGACTTTGTTAAAAACAAAGGGTGGAATTTTGCGGTTAAACCAGAATCTATGAACATCGCGGTAAACACGATTGCCATACCCGCACATCTATCTGCCAAAGAAATTGGGGAATCCTTAAAAGAGCGTGGTATTCTAGTATATTATGAGAGCGACTATTATTATAACAACAACTGGATACAAGCTTGTTTGTTTAGCTCTAATTTATCGCATGAGCATATAGTTAGTTTTTTGCGTGCTTTAGATGAAATAACAGCAAAGCAATAGAGCCCATAAACAGCCCATGACAGCATATCAATCATGCTAACAAGCTAACTACGCCTTGAGCCCCACCAACAAACTCAACAAATATGCTTTACATGAAGATTTATAAACATTCCGCATATAATCATTGCTCTGACTATCTGCATCAACGCGAGCTAAACATCACACAGATATACACCACATAGAAAACTTATATCATCTTACGATAATGAGCTGTATCAAATGCTTGAGAGCCAACTCGATAGACTTTTTCTAAAGTTTTTTCAAAACCAAGTCTCTCATACAAACCAATTGCTGGAGCTTGAGTTTTAGTTACATGAAGAACAACTTCTTTATAACCAAGTCCCTTTGCCTTAGTTATTAGCTCTTCAGCTAAAATTCTACCCAGACCTTTGCCTTTAAATTTAGGAAGCAAATGTAATTTGCAGAGCTCAGCTGAGCCATCAGCATGTTTTTTCAACGCCCCCATACCAATTAATTTATGATGATAATACATCACAAAAAGTGCCCCGCCTTCTTTTTCAATCAACGATGCAAACTCCATAATATCTGGCTGAGCATTCAAATCCTGAACAAAGCCATCTGGATTATCTTTAATTGAAGTTACATATAATTCTCGTAAAGATTTTGCATCTTTTTCTTCTACCTTTTTAATTTTTATGTTCATATTTACCGTCCTTTTTTAGTTACATAGTTCTTTACGGTACTCACATATAAATTTTGAAGTTTTTGCAAATCCTCAACTGAAACACGTTCATCAATTTGGTGCATGCCTCCGCGTTTTTTGTAATCACTTGGAGCCACACCTTTAA